>NZ_JAJUJR010000142.1 GCF_029265225.1 Sedimentibacter sp. | reverse complement strand
CAGTTCAGGAATCAGCAGATAAAACAGAACAGGAAACACCAAAAGAAGAAGCTGACAACGCACAAAAACTGCCCACAACTGACAGGGCAGGCAATGAAATAACAATTCCAGAAGAAGTGAACAAAATAATATCCATGTCTCCATCAAACACAGAAATCATTGTAGCGTTGGGATATGGAGATAAACTCATAGCAGTTGACAAGTATTCCAAAGACATAGAAGGGGTACCGGCAAATCTGCCCTTATTTGACATAATGAAACCGGATGCTGAAAAGCTTGTTGCCCTTGAACCTGACCTTGTTATTGCATCAGGAATGAGCAAGAGCGATGGCGGCGACCCTTTCAAGCCTGTGAAAGACTTAGGCATCTGCCTGGCATACATACCTTCAAGCGACAGCATGGAAGGAATATACGAAGACATAATGTTCCTGGCTAAATCTCTCAAGAATGAAGAAAAAGGAACAGAACTCGTTGAAGGAATGAAGACAGAAATAGCTAAAATCACTGAACTGTCTTCAAAAATAACAGAAAAGAAATCAATTTATTTTGAAATTGCAGCTGCACCAAATCTGTACAGCTTCGGAAGCGGAGTATTCTTAAATGAAATGATTGAACTGATCGGTGCAGAAAATATATTTGCAGATCAGGAAAAATGGATTTCAGTTTCAGATGAATCTGTTGTGGCGGCAGATCCTGACATAATACTTACAAATGTCAGCTACGTTGAAAATCCAACTGAAGAAATAAAATCAAGAGCCGGGTGGGATAACATGACAGCCGTTAAAAACAATGATGTTTATTATATTGACAATTCATCAAGCTCACTATCAAACCACAATGTTGTTAAAGCATTGAAGGAAATGGCGGAAGCTGTATACCCGGAAGTATTTAAAAAATGAAAACCAGATCGAAAATAATTTTGTCCGTCATTGTCTGCATAATAGTAATAATGATGGGCGTCGGCTTAGGGAGCATTTATGTTCCCGGAAGCCATATAATTAATATAGTGGCCGGTAAAATATTTGAACTGCCCATTAATCCTGATGTGAAGGACGTATCGGTTTCAATTGTATGGAATCTAAGGCTTCCAAGAACAATACTTGCTTTTCTTGTGGGAGGAGCACTGGCTGTAAGCGGCACTGTAATGCAGTCGGTACTTAAAAATCCCCTTGCATCCTCATACACACTTGGCGTTTCATCAGGAGCGTCACTTGGAGCTGCCTTTGTAATTGTTACCGGATTTTCCATACCGTTTCTTGGACCTTTCACCCTTCCTGCAGTAGGGCTTACATTTGGTCTTATTACTGTTTATTCAGCAGTGAAGTTTGCTTCCAAAATGGATAAAAATCTGGAAAACAACACCATCATTCTGGTAGGGATGGTTTTCTCGTTGTTTGTGAACGCCATACTTACACTTTTGACCTCAATGGCAAAGGAGCACCTTGAACAGCTGACATTCTGGCAGATGGGAAGTTTTGCGTTGAAGGACTGGTCAAGCGCTGCAATATTATTTCCCATTGTGCTTGTTGGAATAATTGTAATAGAAAGTTATTCAAAAGAACTGGACATAATGACATTTGGTGAGGAACAGGCTTTCACCATGGGTGTAGACGTGCAGAAAGTAAAATGGATTCTTCTTGGACTTTCTGCTGCTCTCACAGGAAGCGCAATTTCATTTGTGGGGGTCATAGGCTTCATTGATTTGATTGCTCCCCATGTTGTAAGGAAAATTTTCGGCTCTTCCCACAAGACTGTAATTCCTATGTCAATGCTTTTTGGAGGGTCTTTCATGGTTCTGTGCGATTTGACAGCAAGAACAATCATATCGCCTTCTGAGCTGCCTGTGGGCGCAATAACGGCTCTTGTGGGAGCACCGTTCTTTGCATATGTTTATTTTTCCAAAAGAAAGGAGCTTTAAATGCTTACCTTAAAAAATGTTTCTGCCGGCTATAACGGATTTGATGTTATTTCAGACATATCGCTGGATGTCATGGAAGGTGAAAACCTGTGCATCCTGGGACCCAACGGCTGCGGAAAAACAACTCTCATCAAGACAATATCAGGACTCATTCCACATATGGGTACAATTGAAATAGACGGAATAAACATTTCAGACATGAAAAGGACGGAAGTTGCAGAAAAAATAGCAGTCATGAGCCAGATATCAACAATATATTTTTCATACACCATTTATGAAACAGTTCTTCTGGGGAGATATCTGCACATGAAGGGACGTACATTCAAGGAACCTTCCTTAAAGGACAGGGAATATGCCGACAAGTGCCTGAAGGCTGTTGGACTTTACAGCATGAAAAACAAACAGATAAGCACATTGTCCGGAGGCCAGCTTCAAAGGGTGTACCTTGCCCGAACATTGGCCCAGGAACCAAATGTAATACTTCTTGACGAACCTACAAACCATCTCGATTTAAAGCATCAGGCAGAACTTGTAGACTTCCTGAGAGAATGGTCAAAAGAAGAAGGCCACACCGTAATCGGAGTTTTTCATGATTTGAACCTTGCCATGAAGCTTGCAGACAACGTGCTTTTGCTTGATAAGGGAAAAATTGCAGCTTACGGCAAAACAAAGGATGTAATTTCTT
This sequence comes from Sedimentibacter sp., assembly GCF_029265225.1. GTDB lineage: Bacteria > Bacillota > Clostridia > Tissierellales > Sedimentibacteraceae > Sedimentibacter. The sequence continues at coordinate 3,443 of NZ_JAJUJR010000142.1, read as the reverse complement.
CTAAACTTTTAAGCGATGTGTATGAAATGGATGTGGCAGGTTACATGGTTGAATCCCTTAAGCAGTGGGAATCAATACAAAACGGTCCTGCACAAACAAAACTAAGGAAAATTAAATAATGTAGGGGAGGACCTCGTGTCCTCCCGAAGATAATAAAATTATTGGATTAATAACACGGGCGGATACAAGATCCGCCCCTACCATTTGTAAAAATTAGGTTCGTCAATAGTCTGAGCAGCCAGAGCTGCTATTTTTTTACAAAATTTCATTTGCTTCCTTTGAGGCAAGCTCAGTAATCACATTGTATCTTCCTGTAGATGCATTAAGGGCTGCGTCAAAGACTTCAGGAAGCATTTTTTCAAACACCTTAACTCCTTCATAGGTAATTCCACCCTTTGTTGAAACTCTGCTTATTGTTTCTTCAAAGCTCATGTTTTTTTCAAGCAGAAGCCTTGAAGCTCCAAGAAGTGAAACCAAAAGCATGTGTTCAAGTTCTTCATCTGTTACGTTCTTGCTCTTTTTTGAAGCTGATTTTACAAATTCAAGCATAATTTCAGCAAAAAATCCTGGAAAACTTGCTGTCATGTTCTGGCTCAGGTTGATGTCTTCTTCTCCCATAACTTTAACTTCGCTGAAATTTGCCATGAGTTCTTCAAAGAACTTCTTTTCATCATCCTTCACATTTTCATTGTGGCATGCAATTGTAACTCCGCCGTTAACCATTGAAATGAGCGTTGGCATGAATATGGTGATGCTTCCATTATGGAATTTTATAAGGTCCTTGTGAGCAACCATTGATGTCGAAATCATAAGATACTTGTTTTCATTTAAGTATGTCTTTATTTCCTTCAATACCTTTGGCAGGTTCAAAGGCTCAACGCAAATCATTATTCTGTCGCAATTTTGTACAAGTTCTTCATTGCTCCTGCATATAGTAAGCGCTGGGTATTTCTTTTCAAGGCTATCCAGTTTTTCATAGGAGCGGTTTGCAACACAAATATTTTCTTCCTTTACCAAATCCAGCTCCATGAATTTGTGAAGCAGCATGGACCCCACATTTCCTATTCCTATAATTCCTAATTCTTTTTTCATAATATCCTCCTGATATATATTTTGTATTTGATTACTTTGTTATACATTTAAATAAAACAAAACCGCCCCTTAATCACTAAGAGGCGGAATTCCGCGGTACCACTCTAATTGCATGCATATATGCAGCATCTCATTTAAATAACGGTTTTGCCGTTTGGGTTAATCCCCAAAAGCTCCAAGACGGGTTCAACATGCAGTGGGACAGAAACTTTTCACCGACAGTTTCCTCTCTGTAGACCTTGCACATTTACTGTTTCTTATCATAGCTGGTATTAATTTAATTGATAATCAATATTAATTCTATCTGCATTTCTTGATTGTTTCAACCTAGCGCAGTTTCGTTCACCAAATTATCAGTTCTATACTGTCGCATAAAACAAAACCGCCCCTTAAATACTAAGAGGCGGATTATCCGCGGTACCACTCTAATTGCTGACATAAATATGCAGCATCTCATATAAATAACGGTTTTGGCCGTTTGGGTTGCTACCCCCAAAAGCTCCAAGATGGGTTCAACATACAGCGGGCCGGAAACTTTTCACCTGCAGTTTCCTCTCTAGAGACCTTGCATATTTACTATTTCTTATCAAAGCAAATATATTAAAAAGAATAATATAACAATAACTGCAATTTGTCAATAATAAATTTAAAATTATCCAAAATTATTAAACAGGTGAATTATGGGTATAATATTTTTATCCATTATTACAGGAGGTACATATGAGTAATCTGATAACAATGATTATTATGACAGCAATGCTTTTTACAGGCTGCGCCAATGAAACAATTCCGCCGGACAACAATACAGATGAAACTCCGGAACTTAAAATTGAAGATTATTATCCTTTCCTTGAAAATACAAAATATGTTTATGAAGGCGAAGGTAACGAATTTGCATTCATGACAACATACGTAGATTATATTGAAGATAACAGAATTCAGACAAGGACTGACAACGGAGGCACTGAAATAGTCAAGGTGTTGGAAATAAAAGACGGACAGCTACTTGAGCTGTTAAACAGAGGCGAAACATATTTCAGAGAAAATTTCACTGATGAAGAATACACAGGCGGAAGAATACTTTTAAAAGAGCCCTTGAAAGAAGGAAACAGCTGGACCAATGACAGCGGTGCAACATCAACCATAACAAATGTATCAAAAGAAATTGTCACAAAGATGGGAAATTTTGAAGCCTTAGAAGTTACTACAGAAGGCAAGCAGGGCAAGACTATTGACTATTATGCCAATGGTACGGGGCTTATCAAGACAGTTAATATTGGCGAAGGATATGAAGTTTCATCCACCATTTCAGAAATAATAGAGGATCAGCCTTTCATACAGTCCATAACCCTTTATTATCCTGATGCAGACGGAATTACAATTCATGCGGTGGATGTTCAGATTTCATTCAACACCAATGAGGAACCAAAGGATATAATAGAAAAGAACGTGAAGGACCTGTCGGTTTATGAAATACTTGGCCCCAACACAAAAATAAACGACCTTTATTTCAATGAACAGGAAAACAGCGTACACATTGACCTGTCAAAGGAATTTGTTACGGAAATGAACGCGGGAAGCGGCTTTGAAGCAATGATACTTCAGTGTCTCACCAACACCCTCGGCACATACTACCAGGTTGAAGAAGTATACATTACAATTGACGGCGGCCCTTATGAATCAGGCCACATAATAATTGAAAAAGGCGAAGCATACAAGGTTGACTACACAAATGTAAAAAGAACCGAATAGAAAATGGCAGACCATGTCTGCCATTTATTATTTTGGATTTTAAAGAGATTACCCTCTTTTATATTGCATATTCATTGAGGCATATAATCTTGCCTTTTTTAACTTCTCTTCCCGGGATTCCAACAACTGTTGAATTTGGGCTCGTGTCGTAAAGAACTACAGAGTTTGCTCCGACTCTTGTTCCTGAAGCTATATAAATATTTCCAAGAATCTTTGCAGAGCTTCCTATTGTAACATTGTCGCCTACTGTAGGATGTCTCTTTCCTTTTTCGTTGCCTGTTCCTCCAAGCGTTGCTCCATGAAACATTGTAACATTGTTTCCGATAACTGCTGTTTCTCCTATTACAACTCCCATGCCGTGGTCGATAAACAATCCCTTGCCTATGGTTGCTCCCGGATGGATTTCAATTCCGCTCCATTTTCTTCCCATGTTTGATATCCATCTTGCCATGAAAAATCTCTTTTTTTTGTAAAGGTTGTGAGCAATTCTGTATGTTATGAGCGCCTTCATGTGAGGATACAAAAGCAATACTTCTATTCTGTTTCTTGCTGCAGGGTCCCTGTCAAACACTGAATCTATATCTTCAATTATTGATTTT
>NZ_JAJUJR010000219.1 GCF_029265225.1 Sedimentibacter sp. | reverse complement strand
CGGACAAAAGGTTGGAACACCTGAAATATTGTTTGCAAGAATAGATGCCGTGAAGAAAATGGAAGAAATAAACAAAATAAACGAAGCTAAAAAATCATCTGAAGCACCGGCAGAAGTTAAAAAAGAAGAAGCAAAAGAAGTTAAGGAAGAAGTTGTTGAAACAGAAAATGACGGATTGATTTCTATAGATGATTTTGCAAAAATTGACTTAAGAGTTGCTGAAATAGTAAAGGCAGAAAAACATCCCGATGCCGACAAGCTTCTCATACTTCAATTGAAGCTGGGTGATGAAGTTAGACAGGTGGTTTCAGGAATTGCCAAATATTATGAACCTCAGGATCTGGTAGGAAAGAAAATTGTAATGGTTTACAATTTAAAACCTGTAAAATTAAGAGGAGTTGATTCCAACGGCATGATACTTGCAGCACAAAAAGGAAAGAAACTCACTCTTATTTCCACCCTTGAAGAAATCCCTGACGGAGCTAAATTAAGCTAATTCAATTAAGAATGAAGAATTAAGAGTTAAGAATTAAATGAAGAGAACGGCTCGCCGTTCTCTGTTTTTTTGCTAAAGCCTTGAATTATCAACCTGTAGGGGCGGACCTGGTGTCCGCCCGCGCGGTAGGGCACAAGGCCTCCCCCTACTTTTAACTAAAAAAGGATTTGTGCAAGCACAAATCCTTCCATTAATTTTTAATTTTTAATTCTTAACTCTTAATTCTTAATTGCCTTGATTAAGCTTCTTTTTTCCAAAGTCCGTGCAGGTTGCAGAATTCATAAGCAGATACAACTTCATCGCCTTCAGCAAGTGCAAATACTGCAACAGGTTCTTCTCCCGGTGCCAGGCATTTTCTCTGAGCGCCTTGTTTAGTAACCAGGTAAATCCATTGAATGAAATGTTCAGGAAGCATAGGATGAGTCACACTTCCAACTTTAACTGTTACTTTATTTCCTTCAACTTCTATTACAGGAACATGTTTTTCAGTAGCAGCGTCAACAGTGTTTGGAACAAGTTCTTCCATTTCTTTTCCGCAGCATACCAATTTTCCGCCGCCTTCCTGAATCAATCCTACCAGATTACCGCAAGTCTTGCAAACATAAAACCTTCCTTTGTTACACATATAATACCTCCTAATATTTTTAAATTATTCAACATTTAATGTATACCCAAAATATCAAATTTTAAAACATGAATTTTAAAATCATTCGATTTTTCTTGTTCCCATTTTAAGGGCAAGCAAACTTACCATTGCCATAGCCACAGCCATGGCTCCAATGTTAAGGAATGTATTTACTCCGGTTTCTAAAGCCTGAAATATATTGTCCTCAACCAATGCAAAAATTGTCTGATAAAGTCCGAATCCAGGGACTATTGGAATCACTGCCGGAAATATGAAAATAGTTGCAGGCATTTTAAATTTTCGTGCAAAAATTTCACCAAAAAAAGCAATAAATGTTGTTCCAAGGAAAAATCCAAGCCTTGGACTTCCCTGATTCACGCAATATATGTATACCATGTAACCTAATGATGCCACAACCGAAGAATATATCAATGTTTTTTTAGGAGCATTCATTAACATGGCATAAAAATATGCTGCTAAAAAACAATATATCATTTCTGAAAAAAACTCAATTAACATAATGTCCTCCATCTATAATATGCCTACAGAATAAGTGAAATATATGAAAACACCTGCTCCTGCCGCCAATGAAGCTGCAACCAGAAGAGCTTCTGCTCCTCTTGCCATGCCGGATATCAAATCTCCTCTTATGGTGTCACGTATGGCATTGGTCATTGAAAGTCCAGGCAAAAGAGGCATGATGCTGCCGACTATGATTTGATTGTAGTTGCCTGTCTTTGCAGCTGATGTAGCTATGATTGCAATTGATGCAATAACTGTACCTGACACTATGCTAGAAAAAAACTGATAAGAATGAAGATTTACAAAACGTTTTGTAATTTGCGTAATCAATATTCCTGTAAAAAGAGCCACAATGAATTCAAAGATTCCTCCGCCGAAAAGCACAGCAAAAAATGCTGATGAAATTCCACCGTATAATTGTGAAAATTTGTTTTCATGGGGCTTATCACTTTCAATTCTTTCAAGTTCTGTAAGGGCATCATCAAGATCAATTGTATGCATGGCGATTTGCCTTGATACGTTGTTCACGTCTGTTATTTTCTGAAGATTTATGGTTCGTTTTCTTATTCTTTTGACAACTGTGCTGTTTTCGATTCCATCGCTTGAAATAGTTATGTAATAACCTGTTGGGGTTGCAATTGCCTCTATTTCTTTGATATCATATGCTTTGCATATGAATTTTATTGTTTCTTCAGCTCTGTATGTTTCACCGCCGTTTTCCAGTATTATCTGAGCGGATAGTTTTATTATTTTTAAAAGCTTTGCTGATATTATTTCCAAGATATCACTCCTATTAAATTTACATCGATTATATCATTTTTAACGAATTTGTAAAGTTTTTAATGTGAAACTATACAATATATGATATAATGTTTAAAATATGCAGGAGGATTCAATATAATGAGAGAAAAGGAAGTCAAAGTCCTTAATATTGATAAAGACGAAATAGAAAAAAAGCTTATAGAAATAGGAGCACTCCTGGTTAAAGATGAAGATCAGGTGAATTACAGATTTGACACTGATGACAGCATATTAAAGAAAAGACACAACGGCTATTTAAGAATCAGAATAACAAAAAACAATTTAAACGGTAAAGTAAAAAGTGTCATGACTTTTAAGAAAAGCATCAACAGGGACTCCTTAAGAGTTAACGAAGAAACTGAAACTGAGGTATCTGACTGGGAAAGCACGGCTAAAATTCTCGAAATACTGGGATACAAACAAAAAAGACCAGGTTACAAGCACCGCAGGTCATACTTCTATGAAGACATATACTTTGAAATAGACACATGGGATGAGGCAACATATTCAAAGCCATATCTTGAGATAGAAATTTCAAATGACGAAGATCTGGAAAAGGCAATAACGCTTTTAAATCTTGACAGAAGCCAGGTGACAACAAAATCAATCGATGATTTAAGAAAAGACTAAATAAATATAAATTCAGATATTGGCACCGGTAACGGTGTTTTATATTGCTGTAAAGTTCCTGCTGATTTTTATATTTTTGTTAAAGTGATAAAGCAATCATTTCAATTTTTTAAAATGCTTGCATATTCAAAATAATATGTTATAATCAATTGAAAATTTGTCTTGTATCTGCATGCAGAACGAGAACAGGAGGAAATTATGAATAACAGAAATTTACAAACAGGCAAACTCACCTTTATGGGAGTTATGCTGGCACTCACTGTTGTGTTTGTTGCTCTGACTGCAATACCCACAACATCTGCTTCCATGGCACTTTTTATTTTCCTGCCCACAATAGTAACAAGCATTGTGCAGGGACCTAAGGACGGCGCCATTATGGGTTTTCTTGCAGGCGGGGTAACTCTTTTAAGAGCTCTTCTGGCTCCTGCATCACCTCTGGACTATCTTTTTATAAATCCGCTGGTTTCAGTATTGCCGAGGATTTTTATAGGGGTAGTGCCTTATTTTGTTTATGTTATATTTGAAAAACTTATTAAATCAAAGACAATTTCATTGTTTATTGCAGGAGCATCAGGAGCCTTGACAAACACGGCCCTTGTTATTCTCATGCTTTATTTTGTTTACAACGAAGAAATTGTAAGATTGAGCACAGAATTTGGAATAGGCAATACTTTTGCAGCCTTTGCCATTTTCCTTGTCACAACAAGTTCCCTTCTGGAATGCACAGCGGCGGGAATAGGCACGACAGCAGTTGTAAATGTCTATAAAAGGATAAAAAAATAGGAGGATTGCCATGGTTTTGGTGGTTGACATCGGAAATACAAATATTGTTATCGGAGTTTACAAAGGAGACGATATTACAGGAAGCTGGAGGATGGTCACAAGAAGCGAAAAGACATCCGACGAATACGGTATTTTCATTTTAAATTTGCTGAATTACAACAATATTAAGCAAGAAGACATTAAAAGTGCAATTGTTTCATCTGTAGTTCCAAACGTAATGCATTCTTTTCAAAATGCATTGAAAAAGTATTTCAATATTGAGCCTATAATAGTTGGCCCGGGAATAAAAACAGGAATCACAATTGCCACTGACAATCCTCGTGAAGTAGGAGCCGACAGAATCGTAGGACTGGTTGCAGCATACCATATATACGGCGGACCTCTCATTGTAATAGATTTTGGAACTGCAACCACCTATGATGTTGTAAGCGAAACCGGAGAATTCAAATACGGAATAACTTCGCCGGGAATTCAGATTTCAGCAGATGCCTTGTGGCAAAAAACAGCCCAGCTTCCAAGTGTTGAAATAAAAAAACCAAAGTCAATTCTTGCAAAAAATACAATTACAAGCATTCAGGCAGGG
>NZ_JAJUJR010000243.1 GCF_029265225.1 Sedimentibacter sp. | reverse complement strand
TCTCTGGCTACTCTTTACAACAAATTAAAATAAATTGAAAGTATTCCGTAAGGAATATTCAGGTTCAAGTTCATAGGGGAGAGCCTTGTGCTCTCCCGCACATAACAACTTTTTTGAGTTAATAGCTCCGAGCGGACACGAGGTCCGCCCTACGGGTCAATAGTCTAAGTATTCCGGTAAGGAATATTTTTTTGTTTCTAATATTTTAGAAATTACAATTATATTTCTAAAATATTAGAAATTGATGGAATTGCTTTCTGTTTAACAATTATTGACAAAAGATTATCAATATGATTTAATAAATTTCTAAAATTTTAGAAACAACAAAAAATGATATTATTTTATCATTGAATTTTCAATATATAATAATATATTTTTTTGGCATTGGTTTTGCATATATGTTATTGTAAAAAAATAAATTATTTTTGGAGGAAAATATGTTAGCAGTTTTAGGTTTTTTATCAGTTATACTTTTACTTGTTGTCGTAATGACAAAAAAGTTATCACCGACGGTTGCACTAATTGCTGTACCCAGCATAATGGCGTTTATCGGAGGTTTTGGATTTAAAGATGTTGGAACATTTATTACTGATGGTATAAAGACCATATCACCTACAGGAGTCATGTTTATATTTGCAATATTATTCTTTGGAATACTCAGTGATGCAGGAACTTTCGATCCAATAATTAAAAAAATACTCAAACTTGTTGGAAGCGATCCGGTTAAAATTGCAGTTGGTACAGCAATTTTAGCAATGTGCGTACATCTTGACGGTTCAGGAGCAGTAACATTTATAATAACAATTCCAGCTCTTCTTCCTTTATATGACGCAGTAGGAATGAGCAGAGTTACTCTGGCAACTGTTGTAGCACTGGCTGCAGGTACCATGAACATGGTTCCATGGGGCGGCCCTACTTTAAGAGCAGCCACATCTTTAAATGCTCCAATAAATGAGCTGTTTAACCCTATGTTAGTGCCTCTTTTGGCAGGTTTGATTACAGTCCTTATAATAGCAGTCTTTCTTGGTAAAAGAGAAAAGAAAAGAATCGGTGAAATTAACTTAGCCAATGTAAACAATCTTGATCTGAATGGAATGGATAAAGAAGTAGATGAGAAAAAATCAAGCTTGAAAAGACCTAAACTATTTCTTGTCAATATAATTTTAATTGTTGCAGCTATTTCTGTAATGATATCAAATTTATTGCCGCCGCAGGTAACATTCATGTTTGCATTTTGTATAGCAATAGTAATCAATTATCCAAATGTAAAGCTTCAGAGAGAATTAATTGATGCTCATGCTAAGGAAGCATTGATGATGGCCAGCGTATTATTTGCTGCCGGTGCATTTACAGGAATAATGAAAGGCTCAGAAATGATAACTGCCATGTCTGAAACAATTGTTAATCTCATACCAACTGCCATGGGCAGATTTATTCCGCTTATAGTAGGTATTGCCTCAATGCCATTAAGCTTGTTGTTTGACCCTGATTCATTTTATTTCGGAGTACTGCCAGTTCTTTCCAGTGCTGCAAACCAATTTGGCATAGACCCGTTAATGGTGGGAAGAGCATCAATCATCGGACAAATGACAACAGGCTTCCCAATAAGTCCATTGACAGCAGCAACATTCCTGCTGGTAGGATTGACAGGGGTAGACCTGGGAGATCATCAGAAGAAGACTATTCCACTTGCATGGCTGGTTACAATTGTAATGCTTATAGTATCTATAGCAATTGGAGTAATTGCACTTTAATATATTAAATTTAATACAATAATAAATGCTCAATGGCTTAATTTATAATATGCCTTGTGCAAATTAAGAAAGGATATAATAATGAAAAAGATAAGAGTAGGAAGCGGAGCTGGATATGCAGGCGACAGGCTTGAACCAGCCTTAGAGCTCATGGAAAAGGGAAATCTGGATTACATCAGTTTTGAGTGTCTGGCTGAAAGAACAATAGCAATTGCACAGCAGCAAAAATTAATGGACCCAACAAAAGGTTATAACGGACTGCTGGAACACAGAATGGATAAAGTGCTTCCATTGGCATATAAAAATAAAATTAAAGTTATTACAAATATGGGTGCAGCAAATCCTCAGAGCGCTGTTGATGTAATCTGTAAAATGGCAGAAGAAAAGGGACTGAAAGGATTAAAGGTTGCAGGAGTTTATGGCGATGATTTCTTCAATATGCTTGATAAATATCAGGATGCAACAGTCTGGGAAACAGGGAAGCCACTTTCTGAGCTGGACGGCGAAGTTGTTTCTGCCAACGTCTACATGGGCATTGATGGAATAGTTGAAGCTCTTGAAAACGGAGCAGACATTATTGTAACCGGAAGAGTATCAGACCCTGCATTGTTTCTGGCACCATTGGTATATGAGTTCGGATGGGATATAGACAACTATGATCTCATGGGCAAGGGAACGCTTGTTGGTCATCTGCTTGAATGCGGAGGACAATCAGCAGGCGGATACTATGCAGAACCAGGCAAAAAAGATGTTGAAAGGCTTTGGGAACTGGGATTTCCATTGGTTGAAGTAAGTGAGAACGGTGATTTTATCATCACAAAGGTTGAAGGTTCAGGCGGAGTAGTAAACAAGGACACATGTACAGAACAGATGATTTATGAAATCCACAATCCAAAAGAATATTTGACTCCGGACTGCATAGCAGACTTTTCAAATGTTACATTTACAGAAATTGCAAAGGATGTTGTTGAAGTTAAAGGCGCTGCCGGAAAAGAAAAACCTCAAACATTGAAGGCAAGCCTGGGATACAAGGATTGCTTCATAGGCGAAGGAGAAATTTCTTACGGCGGACCAGGCTGCTTAGAAAGAGCAAAGCTTGCCGCAGAAATAGTTGAAAAAAGGCTTGAGTTGACAAATGTAAAATACGACGAAATAAAAATTGATTTCATAGGAATAAACAGCATTTATAAAAATCATGGAAGAGTTTATAATACTCCGGAAGAAATAAGATTAAGAGTTGCTGCCAGAACAAAGACAAAATATGATGCAGTCCAAATAGGAAATGAAGTTGAAACATTGTATACAAACGGACCTGCAGGAGGCGGCGGAGCCACTAAATCCGTAAGTGAAATTGTATCTGTAGCTTCAATATTGATCAACAGAAACGATGTTGAAGCCAAGGTAATATACAAGGAGGTATTATAATGAAATTATGGGATATAGCACATTCAAGAACAGGCGATAAAGGAAATATTTCAAATGTATCTCTTATAGCGTATGATATAAAAGACTATGAATTGTTGAAAGAAAAAGTAACAACTGAAGTAGTAAAAGAATGGTTCAGGGAAATTGTCAAAGGTGAAGTTGTGAGATATGAATTGCCTCAGTTAGGAGCAATGAATTTCGTAATGTATGATGCTCTTGGAGGCGGTGTTACCAGATCCCTTGCTTTGGATAAGCATGGAAAAAGCCTGAGTTCATATTTGTTGGATATTGAAATTTAATATTTAAATAAAAAACGAAGTTAGCACAAACTTCGTTTTTTATTTTTTGAATTGCCACAATCATATCATATATATATTGTGTCGTAGACAAGGTATGTTGTTTATATAATAGTAATATAATATTGCAGAATTATTAAACGATTAATCACTATTGTTATTGCGTACTTTTTATTCCATAGATATCCGTTTCATTTGAACCATGGAGGTTTTATGAAGAAAATTATTTTATATATTTTGAATTTAACTTTATTGACTGCGGCTTGCACCAATAATTCACAAGACGCAAATATTGCTGATAATTTAGAGGAGAAAATTGAAATTGAGGTTGAAAGAGAACCAGAACAAATGCCTGATGAAGCCCCTCAAATTGACAAAGCAAAATATTTGACAGGAGAAATAATAACTGACGGAGATTATGAGATACCCGGTGACATGGGAAGCATTTGTTTTGTTCCTGACAAGGAAAGCAGGGAAATCATAAAAGAAAAATACGGAGATTACAGCCTGGACTTTATAGAAGATGAAAGCTATTTTATTCATTATGACAACATGTCAGCAACTAAAAACCTGCCAGACAAATTAGGAATTTATAAGGTAAAAGTAAAACTTGAAATTAAGGAAACTGACTAT
>NZ_JAJUJR010000487.1 GCF_029265225.1 Sedimentibacter sp. | reverse complement strand
TTACAGTAACCGTGTCCACACCTTCCTGGAATTGTTTTTTTGAAGGATAGTGGCTTTCAATGAAATAAAAGAGTACAATGTCCTCATCAGCAAAATAATATGAAACCCTTATGTTGCAGTTTAATAGATTGTTGGCTGAAATGAGCATTTCTGCAGATTCCCTGTAACCATCATAATCAAGAACTCTGTTTAATCCGCTTAAGCGGATGCTTTCGTTCATGCGTTCGAAGTGCTCCTTTAAAAAAACAGGACGACCGTTTACAACTCTTATGACTTCATAGATTTTTGCACTGTCCTTCTTGAGCATATTTTCCATTTCTTCTTTTGAAACCAATTTTTTGTTTGCAACATTTTTATCTGATACAATGTTAATCATCATTTTCACCCTTCCAGAATAAATTTAAATCTTCCTTTGCATCATCACAGCTCAGAGTTTTTTTATAGTGTCTCCAATGATCAGGAAACAATTTTAAATAAGTTGACTGGCATAGCCTTGAATCTATAAGCATGACAACACCTCTGTCATTTTCCGTCCTTATTACGCGTCCTGCTGACTGAAGTATTTTGTTGAATCCCGGATATTTGTATGCAAAATCATAGCCTGAATCAAACTTCCTGTCAAAAAACAACTTGATTATATTTCTTTCAAAGGAAATTTGAGGTATTCCTGTACCTATTATAACCGCACCGATTAATTTTTCAAGGGGCAAATCAATTCCTTCCGAAAATACTCCACCTACAACCGTGAAAAGAACCACATCCGTCCTTGTTTTGAACTTTTCAACTAATTCTGTTTGTTCATCCTCGTTGATACCCTGACTTTGAACAATAATATCTCCCATGCCGAACAGCTCAGAATATGTATCAACAACCTTTTCCATGAAGCTGTAGGAAGGGAAAAATACCATGTAGTTTCCTTTTTTTCCGTTAATTGCTGCATTTATGTAAGAACATGATTCATTGATATTAGCGTCCCTGACGGCATACTTCATTGAAATGCCGCCTGTTATTAACAATTTAAGATTTTCTTCCCTGAAAGGTGATTTTATTTTTAAAATATAATCATCCTCGTCTCCCCCCAGCATATACCTGAAATATTTAAGAGGCGTGAGCGTGGCTGAAAAAAATATGCATGACCATGCGTTTTTTTCTATTTCCTTAAGTATGT
>NZ_JAJUJR010000349.1 GCF_029265225.1 Sedimentibacter sp. | reverse complement strand
TTGTACTTGCTGATAAGAGCCTCAATTTGCTCATTAAGGTAACTCAACACTACGATAGGATCGCTTGTGTCTCCAGGAGCAGCAAAAATAACTGTAGAAAACGCAAGCAGCAATATCAAAGTCAAAACTAAAACTTTTTTCAAAATAACAACTCCCTTAATAGTATATAAGACATTTTATCCTAACTTAGCAAATAATTCAACATAAAGTGACAATTAAATAGTAAATTACGTTTAAATCAAATAATATTTTCATATATTAAGAGAAAGAACGAAATATGCTGAATATGCAACTAAAGATTGAATTTGCCAAAATGTAATGTTATAATTGCAAAGTAATAAAAACTTAAAGAAGAAGGTTACAATATGCAGAATTTATGTATGACAGTCAACAAACTGTTCAAGCTGCCACTACATCCTTTCAATTTAAACAATGAAGGCAAAAAAACATATGCTGAGTGGCAGTATGAAAAAGGAATAGATACTATAAAATTTTATTTGAAATATACAGATATGGATAAGATGTTCAAGGATAAAGTTGTACTTGACATAGGCTGTGGAGCTGCAGGAAAGACTGTTTTTTACGGTTCCAAGGGTGTTAAAAAGATAACCGGAGTTGAAATACTTGGAAAATACAAAAATGAAGCAGAAAAACTCGCTCAAAAATACAACTTGGGGGATAAGTTCGAATTTGTGTGTGCCGATGCTTCAAAAACTCCTTTCGAAGATGAGACATTTGACACAATCATCATGAATGATGCCATGGAACATGTGGACCAGCCTGAGAAGGTTCTTGAAGAATGCTACAGAATTCTGAAAAAGAACGGACGATTATATTTGAATTTCCCTCCTTACAACCATCCATACGGAGCACATTTAAGCGATGCCATAGGAATGCCGTGGGTGCATGTGTTTTTCAGTGAAAAAACTTTGATTGAAACATACAAGGAACTGGTTAAGGATTTGCCTGACGGCAAGGAAAGAATTGAGTTTCGAATTGCATCAAGAACTGACGGAACTGAGTATTTTTCATACATCAACAAAATGACAATCAAAAGAGCAAATAAAATCTTAAAAAACAGCATGTTCAAGACTGTGTATTATTCTGAGGAGCCTCTTCGCGGATTTCTGAAGTATCCTGCCAAGTTACCGTTTTTCAAGGAGTTTCTTGTTAAAATGGTTGTTTGCGTGCTGGAAAAATAAATTATGGTTTTGGCAAGTTGATTTTATAAAATTAATATGTTATTGTTTATTAGATTTAAATGGTCTGAAAAGGAGATAAAATGAAACTTAACAAAATAGATAAAACGGTGCTCTTAATAATATGCATGACTTTGCTTGTGGGGCTGTTTACCATATACCAGCGTGTAGAAGTTGAAAAGCAGTACAAGACTGCAGAAATAGTACTTGATTATAATGAAATGAAAAAATTTGCAGACAGCTCAGAAAAAGATCTGGACTGGTGGCTCAAGGAATTTAAAGATTATGGTTCTCAGTCTGTTGCCGTACAGGAAGAAACTATAAACCTTCTCATCCAGGACGGCAGACCGCTCAGGGCTGAAATTGTATCAAAACTGATTGAAAATTACAACTGGACTGAATTTTACAAGCCTGAAATTGTTGAAATGATAATGAACGAAGAAATCGACCAGTATGATGTGGTTGTATCTACAATGGACAATGATACATATGATTACATAGTTTCAGGGCTTAATGAAAGATATACTGATGAATTTTTCAAAACATATTCATTTGACGGAGTGTTTTACATAGTGCTTGACGGAACTGCCGATGACTCTTATTACAGTCCTGCCCTCAAGGTTGTTAACAATGAAGGAACGGGAGTTTATGAAACAAAGGAAATTGTTGATTCAAGACTTCTAAACATAGGAATCGGCTATGACGAGGAAAAAATAAAACTTATAAAAGACGCAGGTCTTGATGTAATATTAAGACCAATCAATTTTCCATCACACAATGAAAAGCTTGCAGATGCGTATAAGAATGCAAATGAAAGATACAATTTAGAACCGAGGCTTTACATACTTCACGGCAAGGAAGTGCTGGGATTTCCGGATAACGAACAAAAACTTCTTGATTATATAATGGAAAATGACATTTCAATAGTTATGATTGAAAGCTCGGAGCAAAGAGAGCACATTGAACAGGAAGGACTTGATGATCTGGTGGAAGATTCGGGATACCAGGCTTTAAGAGCATTCACAATGTGGGACTACATAAGGGCAAGAAACAAGTATTACAATTATGAAGGCGCAGAAGAAATAGAAAACACAATGTTCAGGGCAATAACAGAACGAAACATCAGGGTTATTTATTTCAAACCTTTTTTTGAAGAAGAAAAAAGCACCAGGTACATGACTGAAGCAGCAGAATATGAAAGAACATTCACTAGCCTTCAGGAGAGACTGGGTGATCACAACATAACTCTTGGAAGGGCTCAGTCCATCCATGAATTCCACATAGGTGCAAAAAGACTTGCAGTTATGGCTGCAGGAATCACATTGTCATGTGTGTTTATATTCCTAAAAATGTTCAACATCAGGCACAGACTGTTCAAATACCTGTACCTTGCAGCAGTTCCTGCTGCAGCAGTGCCTTTTGTTATGAGAAATATTGCTGAAAAGGGATTTTCCTTCGCAGCAGCAGTTTCATTCTCAGGAATTGCAATTTATTTCTTCATGATGCAGATTAAGAAAATATTCATATCAAAAAAACAATACACCAACATTCAGCTGATGATTCAATCCATGATAATTCTTAC
>NZ_JAJUJR010000436.1 GCF_029265225.1 Sedimentibacter sp. | reverse complement strand
TTAACCTTCATGCCTATTTCATTTAAAATCCACGTGAGGTAAATGGCAATTCTGCTTCCGCCGATTATTGTTATGTTTTTTGCCTTGTGGGAACTTCTTCCCATATATCTGAAGAAGTTGGATATGCCGGACCTTTCACCTATAACATAAACCAAATCGTCTGTATTGAAAACAAAATTTCCTTTTGGAATTGTAATTTCACCGTCTCTTTTTACGGCGCAGAAAAGAACCTTTGCAGGAAGTTTCTTTGTCAAATCCATCAGTTTTGTATCTGTCAGCCTGTCTGTTTCCAAAACTCGAAATTCCACCATCTCAAGCAAATTGTTCGCAAAGGTTTCAACGTTTGTGGCCAGGGGGAACTGCAGCATTCTTGCTATTTCATCGGCTGCATCCATTTCGGGATTTATAACCATATCAAGCTCAAGTTCTTGTTTAAGCATTTTATGTTCATTGGAATAGTCTGTATTTCTGATGCGGGCAACTGTGTGCTTGGCACCCAGCTTTTTTCCTATTACGCAGCAAATCATATTAAGTTCATCACTGTCAGTAACTGCAATCAATAAATCAGCCTCTCCAACGTTTGCTTCCTTTAATATTTCAACACTTGCTCCGTTTCCCTTTATACACATGACATCGAGAGTTTCATCTGCATGTGAGAGAACGTCTGCGTCGTTATCCACAAGCGTTATATCGTGATCCTCGGTGCATAACTGCTGGGCTAAGATGTAACCGACTTTTCCGCTTCCGACGATAACTATTTTCATAATTTCCTCCCATACAATACGCATATTATATTAAATATTATAGCTTGTAAAAACGTATTATAACATAAAACTGAGATTTTGCAAGTCAATTGCATTTTATGGCAAAGTAAGAAATTAACAAACGGGTATATCATGGAATTTTCATATAAGATATTAACATATTATACCATATAATCGGAAGTGTGCAAAGTCATGAATTAGTTTTCGGTTCGTGCGTCAGTTAATTGACACAGTGTCGGTTTACGGACGCACCCTGCATTGACGGAACAAAAATATTTGTTGAAAATCGAGGATAATAAATAATCTGCAGAATGGCACGCAAATTGCTTGAAGTATTTCAGAAATCATAAAAATAATATGTGGGAGATATTAATATGAGAATTGAACAGCATCCTATTCTCCAATTTCAAAAGGGTAAGAAATTGAAGTTTACCTTCAACGGAGAGGAAGTTGAAGGATTTGAAGGAGAGACAATCGCTGCAGCCCTTCACGCAGCAGGAGTCAAAGTTCTTGGAAGAAGTTTGTTTTTGCACAGGCCAAGAGGGTTTTACTGTGCCATAGGCAATTGTTCTTCATGTCTTATGACAGTTAACGGCAAAGCAAATGTAAAAACATGTGTTACAGATCTTGAGGAGGGAATGATTGTAGAAACTCAGGAAGGCAAGGGTGTGATAATATGAAACAGGCAGAATTATTAATCATAGGCGGAGGACCGGCAGGTCTATGCGCTGCAATCAGCGCTGCATCAAGCGGAGCCAGAGTTCTTGTGGCTGAAAGAAACAAAAATCTCGGAGGGCAGCTTGTTAAGCAAACTCACATGTTTTTCGGCTCTGAAAAACAATATGCTTCAACAAGAGGAATAGACATCACTGGAATTTTGCTCAATGAACTGGATAAGTACAAGGAAAATGTGGAATTTCTCACAGACACTACAATTGTCGGGATGTATGAAGACGGTGTTGTTACAGCTCTTCACAAGGAAGACAATTATTTCAAAATTAATCCGAAGGCAGTTGTTGTAGCAACCGGTGCTTTTGAAAAAGCCCTTGCATTTCCAAACAATGACCTTCCTGGAATTTATGGAGCCGGTGCAGTACAGACTCTCATGAACGTTT
>NZ_JAJUJR010000157.1 GCF_029265225.1 Sedimentibacter sp. | reverse complement strand
TTGCAATGGTAGATGGAAAAGTTAAGTTTGAAAGAAAAGACAAAACAAGAAAGCAAGTCAGTGTATATCCTTGTGAATTAGAAGCATAATAAACGAAAGTGACCTACCTTAACGGTAGTTTTTTGTTTGTATGCCCTAACCCCATTTTTTCGACCGTAGGGAAGAAAAAATGGCTGGTAGGTCAACCGCAAGAAATTCCAAATTCATGCGAATGATAGTGAGCTGATGAATTTGTGAATTTTACTGCGAGGGGAATGAAAAACAAGATATTAGTAATTATAATACTGATATATTAAAAAAGGTTGGGATAAAATGTTTGTAGACATAGCAAAAATAAATGTTAAAGCCGGCAAAGGCGGAAACGGCAGTGTTGCTTTCAGACGTGAAAAATATGTGCCATTGGGCGGACCTGCCGGCGGAGACGGCGGAGACGGCGGAAGCATAATATTGGTTGCTGACGAAGGCTTGAGAACATTGATGGATTTCAGATATAAGAGGCACTATCAGGCCGAAAGCGGCGAGGACGGCAGAGGAAAGAAGCAATACGGTTCAGACGGAAAAGACATGTACCTGAGAGTTCCAACAGGAACATTGGTTAAGGATGAAGAAACCGGAATTGTATTGGCAGATTTAAAGGTAGATGGACAGGAATATGTATGTGCAAGAGGAGGACACGGAGGAAAAGGAAACGTAAAGTTTAAAAATTCCATAAGACGTACACCTCGTTTTGCAGAGCCCGGAACAAAGGGCGAAGAAAGAGAAATTTTGCTTGAGCTTAAGCTCATAGCCGATGTGGGCCTCGTAGGATTTCCAAACGTAGGAAAGTCTACTATACTGGCATCAGTAACAAGCGCTAAACCAAAGATTGCCAACTACCATTTTACAACTCTGAAGCCGAATCTTGGAGTTGTTATGATAGGTGAAGGCCACAGCTATGTTCTTGCAGACATTCCTGGACTTATAGAAGGAGCAAGCGAAGGTGCCGGACTTGGTCTTGAGTTTTTAAGGCATGTGGAAAGAACGAAGCTTCTTTTGCATGTAATTGATGCCTCAGGCCAGGAAGACAGAGATCCTGTAGAAGATTTTTACAAAATCAACGAAGAGTTGAAAAACTACAGCGAAAAATTGACCAAGAAGGAACAGATAATTGTTCTTAACAAAATGGACCTTCCTCAGTCAGTGGAAAATCTGGAAAAAATAAAGAAGGAATTCAAGGATTACGAAATCATAGAAGTTTCGGCTGCAACAGGCGAAGGTCTTGATTTCCTCAAGAAAAGAGCTTACGAAAGACTTCTTGAAATTGAAGAGGAAATTGAATTTGTTGATGAAGTACAGGTAGAGCAATTCTTTGACCGAAAAGAAAGAGACACCATTGTTGTTTCAAGGGAAGAAGATTACTTCCTGGCTGAAGGAGAATTTCTTGAAAGGCTGGTTGCTTCTACAAACTTTGATGACTTTGAATCATTCAGCTACTTCCAGAAGGTTCTCATTGATAAGGGCGTAATTGAAAAGTTAAGAGGACTTGGTGCAAAAGAAGGAGATCTCATAAGCGTGTGCGGAATAGAATTCGATTTTGTGGAATAATGACAACATCAGTTACCACGACTCTTAAGCATACAATGTTCTAAAGGAGGACAAATGCTAACAGGAAAACAAAGAAGTTATTTAAAGTCTCTAGCAAATGGAATAGACCCCATAATGCAGATAGGCAAGGGGGGCGTTACAGACAATGTGCTCAAGCAGATTGACGACGCTTTGGAAGCAAGAGAACTTATTAAGATAAAACTGCTGAACAACAGTCAGCTTGAGGCAAAACAAACTGCCAACGAAATAGCTGAATCAGTGAGAGCTGAGTATGTTCAAAGCATAGGAAACAAATTTGTGCTTTACAGAGAATCAAAAGAAGCACAGATTGTAATACCTAAGTAGAAAAAAGTTGAATATGACTTTCCTATACTAGAAAAAAGTGACGGCTTTGTCCTCTTGCGAGTTGCCGTCACATTTTTTATTTTTACAAAGAGGAGGACTATCCTCCCAAAGTCACATCCTGCATGTTGTACCACTTCATGGCGTCATGAAACTGTTCCGGTTTGAAATCAGGCCACATGTCATCAATTGTGTAAATGTCTGAATAAACAGACTGCAGGGGCAAAAATCCTGACAACCTTTTTCTTCCTCCCCATCTGAGTATCAGGTCTACTCTTGAAATATCCCTTGAATATAATCCATCAAATATGTTCTTTCTCCCAGTGCTGCCGGACAAGTTTGATATATCCCAGTCCCAGCCGTAGTTTACAAGAAAATTGACTTTCATTCCTCCCTTGCCTATGTTTGTTCTGCTTGTGAACTTAAGAAGTTCTTCAGGAAACATGGGGGAATTTTTGTTTCCTATAACTAAAAGAGACACATCTTCCTTGGCTATTAAGTTTACTGCATCAACACATGCCTTGATGAAAGAATCAATTTGGTTTCTTGGCCTTTTGCAGTTGTCTGTTGTGAAGCCGTAATATGTAATTTCATCTATTCCATATTCCCTGGCAAGGTACAACGCATGAAGACCGGGTGTGAGGCCGTACTGGTAGCCATCTTTTTTTTCATATCCCTTGTCCTGTGCCCAGCGCCTGTTGCCGTCTGGTATTATTCCAATATGTCTTGGCACTCTCAATAAAAACACAACCTTTCTGTAATGATACTATATTATCTGCATTTTTTTGACAAATATACTTTTCTCTGGATACGCACGCATTGCAAAAAAAGTATTCACATTTTATTAATTATGTTATATAATACAGCATTACCTTTAAGACTGGCTAAAGGCTGGGGGTATATAATAAATACAAACATTTTACAATCCACTGATTTAATTTTTACAAATGGGTGGTATTGTGTACAAGGAGGTGAAAATATGATAAAAGGAATATTGTTTGACAAGGACGGAACCATAATTGATTTTTCATTGTGGAGAAATGCCGGTATAAACATGATAGAAACTGTTTTAAGTGAATATGGATTAAGTGATGAAAATTTAAGCATAGAACTTCAAAAGTCCATAGGCATAACAGAAAACGGAGTGGAACCATTCGGTGCACTGGCATACAAAACTCATGAACACGTGGCTTTAGAAATGCATTTCATCCTTAGCAGGTACAGAAATATAGATTTTGAAGAGTTCAAGGTTCATGTGGCAGAGCTTTTAAGAAATGAAGTGCTGAGAGATGATGCGGATATAAGGGAAACCACAGATTTAAGAGCATTGTTCAATCATCTTAAGGAAAATGGCATTAAAGTTGGACTGGCAACAGCAGACACATATCAGTCAGCAATGCACATGGTGAACAAACTCAACCATCAGGACCTGTATGATTTCTTTGGTTCCTATGACGGAGTAATGAAACCAAAACCGCACAAGGACATGTGCGTAAGATTCTGTGAAATGTACGGATTCAAGCCCTATGAGGTTGCTATTGTGGGAGACTCATACAACGACATGATATTTGCAAGAAATTCAGGAGCCATTGGAGTAGGAGTGCTTTCCGGTGTGAGCAGCAAAATAAACTTAAAAGATACTGCAGACTTAATAATACCGTCAGTTGAATCGTTGTTTGACAAAGAAGTGCTCAGCGCCCTTTATGAAGAAGCGTCTGAAAGAAAATTCAAAACAGCGTAAGTCTTTGAATTACCGTTGTAATTCAAGGACTTATTTTTTTTTTGGAAAAATGTAATAATTTATGGATATGCGTCAATAATATAGTATATATAACATTAGGGGAGTGTATAATGGACGAATTTGATAAAATCAAAAAAATGTACGACAGCGGATACAGATGCATAAGGTATGATGACACTAAGGATGGAGAGATGTGCATTTATTTCAAGAACTTTGAAAATGAAAATTCTGAAGCAATGAGGGTGTCAGGATTTGATCAGAAAATGCAGATTAAAAATTTCATAAATCAAAACACCATGAAATAACAGGGAACGAATAGTTCTCTTTTTTATATCATAGGAAGTTTTTCTTTCCTATGATATAAAAAACGGAGATTGCAAAGGGCGGGACGCCCTTGCCGTCTAGGGGGGTGCTTAGCAAAAATGCGAATGGAGTAGTGCGCCGAAGGGGGACATAGGTCCCCCTAGCGGAAGTTGCGCAGCAACTTTTTTTATATTGTAAAGAAAGTCCCTCTATTGTATAATATAAATATTAATTAGACGGGAGGTTCCGCATGAGCACAGCAGATAAAATTTTTATAGAGACTTGCAAAGATATACTCACAAACGGAGTTTGGGACACAGATTATGATGTGAGGCCAAGGTGGGAGGACGGCACGCCTGCCCATACCATAAAAAAATTCGGAATTGTAAACAGATACAATCTTCAGGAAAGTTTTCCTATCCTTACATTGAGGAGGACAAATTTCACTGCAGCCGCAGATGAACTTCTGTGGATATGGCAGAAGAAATCAAACAATGTAAACGACCTTAACAGCCATATCTGGGATTCATGGGCAGACGAATCAGGTTCCATAGGTAAGGCATACGGATACCAGCTTGGATTGAAGCACAAGTACAAGGAAGGTGAATTTGACCAGGTTGACAGGGTTATTTATGATTTAAAAAACAATCCTGCAAGCAGAAGAATAATGACCAACATTTATAACTTCCAGGATTTGAACGAAATGCACCTTTATCCATGTGCATACAGCATGACATTCAATGTTTCAGGAAACAAGTTAAATGCAATACTTAACCAGCGTTCACAGGACGTGCTTGCAGCAAACAACTGGAATGTTGTGCAGTATTCTCTATTGGTACATATGATGGCGCAGGTAAGCGGTCTTGTTCCGGGAGAACTTGTGCATGTAATATCAGATGCACACATTTATGACAGACATGTTCCAATAATTGAAGAGCTTATCGAAAGGCAGCAGCATGATGCGCCTGCTTTTGAAATAGACAAATCCATTGACAATTTTTATGATTTTACGGTAGACAGCTTTAAACTCATAAATTATGAATATAATCCTTTTAAAACAAAAGTACCTATAGCGGTATAAGGAGCAATTATGAAATTAATAGTAGCTGTGGCAAAAGACTGGGGAATAGGAAATGGCGGAGATCTGCTTTTTGATTTGCCGGATGACATGAAGTTTTTCAGGGAAACCACAAAAAATAAAACGGTTGTTATGGGCAGGATTACACTTCTTACCCTTCCGGGAGGAAATCCTCTTAAAAACAGGGTGAACATTGTAATGACAACTGACAAGAATTATGAAAAAGAAAACTGCACGGTAGTTCATTCAGTGGAAGAGCTTCTTGAAGAAGTAAAAAAATACAACAGCGATGATGTGTTTGTAATCGGTGGAAGCAAAATTTACAACGAGCTTTATCCATACTGCAGCGAAGCGTACATAACAAAGGTTGATGCTGTAAAAGATGCTGATTCATATCTTCACAACTTCGATCAGGACCAGGACTGGTTATTAACCTTTGCTTCAGAGCTCCATGAAAACAACGGGCTTAAGTTTAACTTCAACACATATAAAAACCTAAACGTTAAACAAATTAAGAATTAAGGACAAAAAAAATCAGGCATGCCTGATTTTTTTAATTTAACTTATTAATTTT
>NZ_JAJUJR010000056.1 GCF_029265225.1 Sedimentibacter sp. | reverse complement strand
GCTGATAGCTCCTGTTGGACATTCTTTTGCACATAATCCGCAGGCTATGCACTTGAAAGGCTCAATATAATCGTCATGCTGTCTCATGGACAGTTCCGGGCAGAATCCCACACACATAAAGCATCCCACACAAATTTTTTTATTGATTCTTACTACTCCCTGCTTGTCCCTTGTTATTGCCATGACCGGGCAAATGTCGATGCATTTTCCGCACTGACTGCACACGCTTATTTCAGTTTTTTCCTGTTTTTCATTAATTTGAATGCATGATTTCATTCTGTCTTTTGTCTTAAAATATGCGCTTGAACAAACTTCTTCGCATGTTCCGCAATGAATGCATTTTAGATCATCTTTAGCCAAATACTTCACCATAAACCTCCTGATATTTTCCTATATATTTTTATACTTCATGTTTCATTTCAATTTTATTATTTAACTTGCATAAATATTTTATATTATTATAAATGATTTCCCTGAATAATTCAATATCGATTAGTTAATTAAAGGATTATAAATTTTACCTTTTGTCGCGTTTTGAGTGTTAAAACTTTTAAAAATTATTGCGTTTTAAACTCATATATAATATTATGTACATTTACTTAAAAAATGAGTACGAGTCAATGCTTTCACAAAATAAAAATCCGGAATAATCCGGATTTTATTGCTATTTAAGATTTTCAACAATGCTTTCAAGCTTTTCGCCTTCAAACAAATATTTTTTGTTGCAGAAGTGGCACACTGTTTCAATTTTCTGTTCTTCTTCTATGATGTCCTTAAGTTCTTCCCTACCCAAAGATATTAGGGCTGAAGCCATTCTTTCTTCTGAACAGTCACATCTGAAGCTTACCGGAATCTTGTCTGTAATTTCTATTTCAAAGTCAGCAAATATTCTGCGGGCAATGTCTTCAACATCATCATCATTGTCGAAGTAATCCGACACTGATTTCATGTTTCCCAATGCATTTTCTAATTTTGCAAGGTCTTCTTCCTCTATGAACGGAAGAGGCTGTACAATGAATCCTCCTGCAGACTTTATGCGATAATCCACATCAACCAGCACTCCCAATGCAACGGCAGACTGCTGTTGTTCTGAAACCCAGTAATAATTTGCTATGTCTTCACCGATTTCTCCGGATGTGAGATCCGTGCTTCCTCCGTAAGGTTCCTTCATTCCTATATCAGTCAAGACCGTTATTTTTCCGTTTGTTCCTACTGCCCCTCCAACATTTAACTTTCCGTTTTCCTTCAGTTCCAGATCAACGTCGGGGTTTTCTACATAACCCTTTACATGACCCTGGTTATCGGAAACTACAAGCAATGTCCCAAGGGGTCCTCCTCCGTTAATATTCACAGTCAGCCTGTCTTTTTCATTTTTCATCATATATCCCATCATGAGACCGGCAGTCAGTGTCCTCCCAAGGGCAGCAGATGCTGTTGGAGATGTATTGTGATGAAGCCTTGCTTCTTCAACTGTATCGGTTGACTTTACCATAAATATCCTGAATGTTTTTTTCTTATCTATTGCTCTTATCATGTAATCCATAATATCTCTCTTTCTTTGCTATAATTTTTCAGCACAAAATACTGCTCTCAATGATTTCTTGGGCAATGTTTTAGAATCATTGTCGTAATCATCGTATATCTTTATGTTGGTGAAGCCTTCAGCCTCGAGCATTTCAACAATGTCTATGTCTTTGTGCACGTACTGTGTCTGTTCTTCCGTAATTCTTGAATATTTATCTGAAGAATCCCTGACAAAAAAATTAATTTCCATGTCAATTTTGCTGCCGCATTCATCAGACATATTTTCCCACACATAAAATACTTCACCGTCATCATATACATAAGTTTCATTGAACATTGTTTCATACTTGTATTCAGTGCTCATGTCAAATATGAACTTTCCGCCCTGGTTTAAGTGCTCAAACACATTTCTGAAAAACAATGCAGTTTGTTCTTCCGTAAGATAATTTATACCGTCACAGCAGCATACACATGCTTCAAACCTGTCATCAATTTTAAAGTTTGTCATGTCCTGATTAAGCAGTTTCACTCCTGGATTTCTGCCCAGCTTCTCATATGCACGCATAAGCATGTCCTCAGACAGGTCAAAAGCAGTAACCTTGAAATCAGCCTCGGCTAATAATCGGGTAATGCTTCCTGTGCCGCAGGCAGCTTCAAGTATTTTTCTGCTGCCCGAGATTTTTTCAATTATGAAGGATGTCCATTTTTCATAATTTATGTCATCCATGAGCAAATCATATATTTGCGAGAATTCCTTATAGCTTTTATTTTGCATTTTATTTTTTCCTTTGCTTTTTCTTGGCAGTCATCAATCCGCCAATTCTGCCTGTTTCTTTGGCAGTAAGTCCTCCCCAACCCAATTCTTCGACTTTTTCCATGAGTCCAAGCTCTGCAGCTATTTCCATTTTCATTATGTCTTCAGGTGTTGGTTCTTTTTTCTTTTTTTCAGCCATAATTTCCTCCTTGTATTATAGGAGTATTATGGTTGAATTTTCATAAATTATTCTTATCTATCTTTTTTGGCAAGTAAAATTGCCTTGATTTCCTTCAAAGTCAAAAGTATTTTGTTCAGCGTAAACTGAAGGCTTATTAAAATAACAAAAAACATTGTAACCAATATAATTTTCAATTGTAAATTCATATTCTCTCCGCCAGTCTTGACTTGTATTGTTTCAAATTAACAACAGATATTCCAACGCTTATGAAAAACACAGCTGAAGAAGCAATAAACGGAAGCTTGTTTCCCCACTCATAAATAAAGCCTGAAAACAACGATCCAAAAATCATCCCTATAGCCCTGACCGCGTTGAATATACCGGATATGAGGCCGCTTGTTCTTGAATTCTGGCCACTTGTCACAATGTCCTGCTGTATGGGCAGGTAAATTGCATTAAATATGAAGAATGCTATGTTGCCTGCAAAAAACGGATACATTCCTGAAATAAAAGGAACAGCCATTGATGAAATTCCGCACAAAAGAAGTGCAACAATCAGCGATTTTCTGGTCTGTGTATGTTTTACAATATATATGTTAATGGTGAAATTGACTGTTAATGTCAGAATTCCTATAACTGCCTTTATAATTCCGTTATATGAAGACCCGAGACCCAGAGCATCCTTCAGATAATAATTAAAGGCATTGTCATAGGCTGTTGTGGCCAGTGAAGTCAAAAACACCGCAAACAGGAATGTAGTGAGTATTTTTGGCATTTTTCCTGCAATATTGCTGTATGATTTAAATGGATTTATGGATATGTTCAGAGAAAATTTTGAAGTTTCTGTGCTCATTTCTTCAAGCAGCATGTATGTGAAAATACCGCACAGAATTATGGAAACTGTCTGAAGCGTTATGACAGCCATAATGGAAAAATTGCCGACAATTCCTCCCACAAAATACCCGAATGCAGCACCCACTGAGTTACATGCAACATAATAAGACATGTGTACTCCTCTGTTTTCATCCGTGGTAAGATCAACAAGATACGCAAGGCTGCATACAAAGACGCCCGCACTGAAAAATCCTGCCACAAGTCTTGCAACAACTGTCATCACAACAGAATCTGTCACTCCGAAAACAAACTGCGCCAGGGCATAAACCGGCATTACAAGAGCTATGGTTTTTACTCTGCCTATGCTGTCTCCTATGCTTCCAAATATAAGAGAGCCCACAAAATAACTGAAAGACATGGCTGCATAGGACACGCCGAACAGGTAGTCAGCAAAGCCCTTTTCTATGAACATTGTGGGTGTTATGGGATGTGCCATGTTGCAAAATATGGAATACAATCCATACACCATGTATAGTCTTCCTATTGACGCCTTTTTCATAAGTCCTCCGGCTTGAGCTATATGCCTCTAAGAATTATAACATAAAATCAAAATTTTGGAATATTTTTTTGTTAAAAAAAGATAATTATCAATTGTTAATATTGGGCTAAACTTGATTAGCAGCCTTAAGCATGGGTATAAATATGAAAGAATATAAAATTCATTTCTAAGGAGGATAAAATGGAAAAAATACTAGTGCCCATTGACGGCTCCGAAGCTTCGAACAAAGCTGCTGCCAAGGCTGTAGACCTTGCCAGAAAACTAGGGGGCAGTCTTACTTTTATAACTGTTTCAATAAATCCAATTCCACTCAAGGTATATGAATATGAGCCTTTCTGGGATCCGGAACTCAATGAAATGCTTGATATTATAAAAGGAATTGACAGCAAGCTGCTAGAAGACACACTTAAGAAACTGAATCTCGAAAATATTACATACGATAAAAGGTTTCTTCTTGGAACAGTTGATGAAGAAATTGTTAAAGTTGCCAGAGATGAAAACTTTGATATGATTGTAATGGGAAGAAGAGGATTTTCTAAATTTGAAAGGTTTTTTGTAGGCTCGGTTACACAAAGGGTTATATCAGATGCCCCGTGTCCTGTCTTAGTTGTTAATGAACAATAAATTATGTTTAAAAACTGTTAGCAGGGCGGGTTGTACCCGCCCCCATAGAATGCTTACATACATCAGTTAATATTATGCAACTACATCATTGATATATTTCCGGCCTCAGGTTGTTAATAAAGCAGTCTTCGCCTCTGGCTTCTTCGATTTTTTTCAAATCTATTTCGCATAAAAAAAGTTCATCTGCATCACTATTCATCTGAAGGATGACTTCACCCTCAGGCGAACATGCCATGCTTCTTCCTGCTGATTTATAATCTCCTTCTGTGCCTGAGCCGTTGATTCCCAACACGAACAGACTGTTTTCCAGTGCCCTTGATGAAATGGTGAGGCTCCATGCATTTCCATCCCCTGCTTTTATAGCAGATGGCACAAATATGATGTCTGCTCCTTTTCGGCACAATGTTCTTGCAGCTTCCGGAAAATATGCATCTGTTGAAATTAACATCCCTATTTTTCCTATGTCTGTCTTTACTGCATTTAGAGCATTGCCTTCAGTAAAATATTTTCTTTCAGCTCCAAGGATGTGGGTCTTGCCGTATGCTTCAAGCAGCTCTCCGCTTCTTGAAAAAAGAAATGCTGCATTTTTAATGTTTTTATGTTCATCAACCATGGCAAAAGGTGCAATGAGGTTTATATAGTTATCCCCTGCAGCCCTGGACATGCGTTCATAAATAAGACTGTAGTTTTCGATGCTCAATTTCATTATGCTGTCTCCCAATGAATCAAGACTGCATCCCGTTGCAAACAATTCAGGAAGACATATAATGTCAGCTCCTATGTCTGCTGCCTTATAAATGAATTTTTCAGCCTTTGTTACATTGTATAAGACATCACCCTGTGTTGATGCAAATTGTCCTAGCGCCACTTTAATTTTTCTTTTCAAAAGTACCTCCCGTGTTCATAATCCTGCATTATGCAATTACAGTTATTCAGCAAACAGACGTTCTGAATAATTCTGTGAATTATAGCACAGCACAAAGTGTTTATGTGCACACTTTTTATTAAGACAAATGTTATGGCTGCACAATTTAACAGTTTGAAAAAATTCAATTTAAATTGTCCAATACATGTTATTTTTCTTGACAAAGCAAATAAGCAGTGATACTATTTGCATGACTAAAATTTCTGGCACTGTGATCTATTACACAGTGCCTTTTTTAAAATAAATTTGTCGATATTTGCAGATATTTGAGAGGAGATTATGAAACTAACCGTTGATGGGATTTTAAAATTGAAGCAGCTTGAAAATTTAAGGATTGCAGCAGGTATTAAAGGTCTATCAAGGACAGTGGAAAGCATAAGTGTTTTGGAAACAACAAAATCAACTTTCCTTATAAAGGAAGGGCAACTTCTCATTGCAGCTTTTTATTCCATTGCAGGCAAAATGGATGAACAGCTGGATATTATCCGTAAACTCAGCGATTGTAAGGCAAGCGGTTTGATATTGTATAATGTGGAAACAGCTGTTCCCGGCGTTTCAAAAGAATTGGCTGACTTATGTGATGAACTTGAATTTCCTCTTATTACAGCGCCTGCAGGAACAGACTGCAATGATATAATTTCTCCCATACTTGACGTACTTCTGGAGAAAAAAAGGAAGGACCTTGTGCATGCAATGGAAGTCTACGACAAAATGACAAATTTGATTCTGGAGGAAAAAGATGCAGATACAATAGTAGCTGCTCTTGGCAAGCTGTTAAACCGTCCTGTTTATTTCTTCAATCACAACAATTTGTGCGTTCATGCATCGGCTACTCCACTTTCAGGCAGATGTTTGGCATATATTAAGACGCATATTGAAAATAATTTCAATAAATTTATCAATGAAAAAGCTGACGTCCTTGTACCGGGACTTGATAATTCAGGGGCAATACTTCTTTCGCCGATTGCAAGCAGTACCATGTATTACGGAGTGCTTGCAGTCTTCAATGCAGACAACATGAATGTCCTTGATTATGTTTCAATAAAACAGACTAAAAACTCAATTGCCATAATAACAATAAATAAAACAAACTTAAAGGACTACAATAATCTTTTAAAGTTTGATTTTATTAACGATTTGGTATCCTGGAACTTTAAAGATGAACAGACTGCAATAAAAAGAGGAATACAATTGGGTTATGACATTTCAAACATACGCTCTGTCATGATACTTGACCTTGCTGCCACTGAAGCATCGAAAAATCTGAATACATCACAAAAGGAAAAAATCAGATCTGAAATTTATTGCATTACCAACAAAGAAATGTCCTTGCTTTCACCTGACAGCATAGTTGTTTCCCACAGCGGAAGGGTACTGGTTCTTTTCAGCCTCAGGAAAGAACAAACAGATTTAAGAGGTTTTATGTTTAAAGCAGCAGAACATCTGCGAAAGACTATTGGCTGTACCCTTAACACAAGCATTTCTGCTGGCATCGGACAATGCTATGATGAAATGTCTTCCATCAGGAAAAGTTATGAGGAAGCTTCAAATGCTCTATGCATTTGCAATAAAATATATTGTTCTTCGAGGACTGTATTTCTTGAGGATGTGGAAATATTCTCCCTGCTTATGAAAGACATGAATGCTGAAAGAGCTAGAAAAATAATTGAAAATTTATTGAGTCCTGTTATAAATTATGACAAAGAAAACAACTCTCAGCTTCTTGAAACTTTTAAAATGCTTATTTTTAACGATTCTGACACCATAGCAGTGGCAGACAAAATGTTTTTGCACAAAAACACGGTGCTGCAGCGTAGGAAAAAAATAATAAGTCTTTATGATTACGACCCGTTTGAACTGCCGCATAGGCTGCAGTTTGAGTTTGCCGCAGTGCTATGCAGACTTTACTTATAAAAACAATATAAATATATGAGCATAAATTGATGCATCAAACAGGATTATACATCAACATACACAAAATCCATGAACCCTGTCATACTTGGTGAGCATAAAGGACTTTCAGGATGACAGGATCATGGTCTAATTTATGATTTTTTTATTTAAGCTTTTCCTTCAAAGTAATAACTGATTCTATAAATGATTCCATATCTTTCTTTGCTTTGCTTGCTCTTAGCTGTTCCATAGCCAACTTTTCCTGAAGTTCATTTATAACGTTTAAATGATGTTCATTTTCTTCAGAGAAATTTTCTATACTCTTACTAAAATTTATAAATTCATCTTGCAGCTCTTTTGCTTTACAGCTTTCGCATTTGGATTTTGCAGACATCAGCTCCTGTTCAGCTTCCTTGTTTATTTTTCGCTGTGTCTCTATTTCTTTTGCGCTGGCTGCAATCGTTTTTTCCAATAAAATAACTTTCTGCTTATATAAATCAAGTTCTATATTTTGTTTTTCATTTAGTGATTTTTCATAGTCAACCTTTTGCTGAAGTTCCTGGTATATCTCATTGGAAACTTCTTCATGAATTTCTTTTAATGAAATCCTGCTTTCCAATTCGGCTATTTTTGATTTTAAAACAATATTTTCTTTTTCCAGGCGTGCTGCGTATTTGTTTACATGTTCAGCTTCCAGGCTTGTTATTCTAACAGTCTTTCCATCAGGCTTTTGTTCTTCTTTACTTTCCGGAATTTCGTTTTTTATTTTCGCCATTGGCAGCTCTTCCTGTGATTTCAACGAGGAAAAAGAAGTTAAAAGCAGAATATTCTTGTTTTTTTCTTTTGCCTTGCTCCTTGCTGTTTCTATTCCGCCTTGTTTTTCATAAAAATTACTTATTTTATCCCTTATGTATTTAATTTCACGCTGAGTGGAGCTGATTAATATAAATTCACCTCTGTCGCCGGAAACTAACCATTCCCAAAATTCCTCATAATTTTTCACCATAACATTATAAATGTTATATCTTGCATAGTTGTAATGAAGTTCAATATAGTATACCGACTTTCCTTCTTTCATTAAGTATTACCTCCGAATTTCATATTTTGCAAAAACCTTTTGATATAAAATTTGTAACATTCACAAATCCGTTTACATCTCAAATCATGATTTCTAATTATATACTTTTGAGCACAAATTGAAAATAAATTTTTTCCAAATAGTACATTTTTTATGTTAATGGAAAGTTATATTGCTTCATTAATTATAATTAACATTCTCCGAAAAATTAAAAACACATAAAAACAGCGACTCTTTAAGAATCGCTGTTTCATTGAACTTATATTTTTTAATACAAATCTATTACATAATCCCTTTAAACGCAACTAATAAAAGTTATATAGTCTTGTTGCTCAATTTATTTGTATTTTTGAACTTCTGATAAGCTATAATCAACACAAGTATGGCAAAGCCGATAAAATCCTGAAACACATTTTCAGTTATTAGAAGAAGTGAGCCTGCAAATGCTGCTGCCCTTAAAACAAAGTTGATTTTACCGTTAAGATAGCCTTCAGCTGCAGCTCCTATCATAAATACGCCTATCATGGAAGTGATGATTACTCGTATTGCCACTAAAGCTGTGGTATCAAGAAGCAGCAGAGATGTGTTGTAAACAAACATGTACGGTACGATAAATCCTGCAAGTGCAAGTTTCACTGACTGAAGACCAGTCTTCATGGGGTCTCCTCCTGATATGCCAGCTGCTGCAAAAGACGCAAGGGCAACAGGTGGTGTCAGGTTTGCA
This sequence comes from Sedimentibacter sp., assembly GCF_029265225.1. GTDB lineage: Bacteria > Bacillota > Clostridia > Tissierellales > Sedimentibacteraceae > Sedimentibacter. The sequence goes on along the minus strand of NZ_JAJUJR010000056.1, from coordinate 1,309 downwards.
AACATTGCATAGTAGAACACGAACATGTGTGCTGCTATATCAGGAACTCCAAGCTGTATAAGAGCAGGAGCTGCCATTGTTGCAGTGATAAGATATGCAGGTATTGAAGGCAGACCCATGCCAAGTATCATGCATGTAACCATTGTAAGCACAAGAGTTGCCATTAGGTTTGACTTACCGAGAAGTATAATGGCATTGGCCATGTTAAGCCCGAATCCTGTAAGGCTCACAACCCCTATGATTATTCCAACAACAGCACAAGCAACAGCTACAGAAACTGTTGAACGTGTTCCTTCCTCAAAAGCATCCATCAAATCCTTCAGACTCATTCTTGTTTCTTTTTTCATCATGCTTATTAATATTGTCACGACAATAGTCACAAATGCAGAGAAAATAACAGTCTTGCCGCTGAAAAGAAGCATATATAAAAGGAATATTATTGGTATTATCAGGTGTCCTCTGGTCTTCATTACATCGCTGACCTTTGGAAGCTCTTCCTTGGGAACACCAACCAGGTTGTTCTTGTTGGCTCTTAATTGAACCTGAACCATTATTCCAAAATAATATAGAAGTGCTGGTATTGCAGCGCTTACTACTATAACCCCATACTTAACTCCAAGCATCTCTGCCATTATGAATGCAGCAGCACCCATAATAGGCGGAAGAAGCTGTCCTCCAACCGAAGCAGTAGCTTCTACAGAACCCGCGAATTCTTTGCTGTACCCTGTCTTTTTCATGAGAGGAATTGTGAATGTGCCTGTAGTAACAACATTGGCTACAGCAGAACCATTAATGCTTCCCAAAAATCCACTGGCAATTACAGCAACCTTTGCAGGTCCTCCCTTTGTATGTCCTGCAAGTGCAAGAGCTATATCATTGAAGAACTGTCCCATGCCGGACTTGTTCATAACCGAACCGAACAGTATGAACAGGAATATATAGCTAGCCGCCACATTTACACTTGTTCCGTAAATTCCTTCTGTGTTTATGAAAATGTGGTTAACAAGTTTGGTCCAGTTATATCCCCTGTGGGTAAAAATTCCAGGCATATCCTTGCCGAACAAACCGTAAAGAATAAATAACACGCTTAAAATTACCAGAGGCCATCCTGAAATTCTTCTTGAAGCCTCAAGAACTGTAATTATGAGCATTGTGCCCATGATAATATCCATGGTATTTGGCATACCCATCCTGTTGATGAAATTTTCGTAATCAAACCACACATATGCAGCAACTGCAACGGACATTAGTGCAAACACTACATCATACCATGTTGCCTTCTTCCTGCTGCTCTTGCCTGTGGCAGGAT
>NZ_JAJUJR010000426.1 GCF_029265225.1 Sedimentibacter sp. | reverse complement strand
GAAGTACAGGATATGTTTCATGATACATGGTATAGTAACCGGTTAAATTTTCAACCTTTGCTTTCAGTTCATCACAGCTGTTTTTGGGCTGGTCCTGATTGAACGTGTTTTTCAGCTCCAGTATTTCCTTGTACATTTTCTTTGTTTTTTGTTCAGGTTCTATTCCCAGGTCATGCTTCAAAACAGAACACAAGTCGTAATAAAGTTTAACCGAAGTGTTGTAATCTTCAGAGAGGGCAAAAATTTTCATGAGATATCTCAGTGTTTTTTCATTGTAGGGGTCATTTTGAATCAATATACCTGAATATTTCTGTATGTTAACATAGTCGCCTATGGATACAAGTTCGTTCACTTTTTCGAATATGGATTGTATGTATATGTCTTTGTAGAAATTTCTTTTTTCAATCATCCATTCTTCAAAGTCATAGCAGTTTTTCACAGAGAAATTCAAAAGAAAGTCTCCGCTGTACATATTTCTGGCATTGGAAACGTCAAGATTGTCTGTGTCAATTTCAATATTAACATTATCTGAAAATTCAATAAATGTTTTTGAAGGTGAAAAAATTGTGTCGCAGGTGCTTAATTTAATTTTATAAATTGCATCTCTTAAATTTTTGCGCCCCGTACCTTCATCCGTGTCAGCCCAGAATATGTTTATTGCTTCTTCTCTTCTCACATGCTTGTTGACGCAGACATAATAAAACAAGGCCTCTGCCTTTTTGTAAGGAAAAGTCACCTTATTTTGGTTGAACTTAACTGTGGGGTTACCAAGCATTTTTACTGAAATAATATCCATAGCATCTCCTGAAGTTTATATTTCAATAATATAGCATATTATCAATAAAATCAATAATTTTAAGCATAATGGATAGAGGGTGAAATCTGAAAAAAATTAGGCCTTGCTCGTGCAAGACCTAATAACGTATTTATAAAAAAACAAGGGGGAGAGATGTTAATAAGATTTCTCTTACTAACTGTAAATTTATTATAATAAAAAAAGCTTTAAGAAATCTTAAATGTATAGACGATTTATCGACGGTGTTCTTGTATAATGATATTAATAATAATGGAGGTATTAAGATGATTAATAATTTAGACATATCAAATGCTATGACAATTAAATTAGATGACGTTCTTCCGGAATACCCAGTGTTTAAAGAAAATGTGAGAAGAGCACCCAAGAGAGAGCTTACATTGAATGAAAGAGAAATAAAGCTTGCTCTAAAGAATGCTCTCAGGTATGTTCCCGAAAGTTTGCATGAAAAACTTGCTCCCGAATTTCTTGAAGAGCTCATGACAAGGGGCAGAATTTACGGCTACCGTTTCATGCCCAAGGAAAGAATTTACGGAAAACCAATTGATGAATACAAAGGAAACTGTGTTGAAGGCAAAGCTTTTCAGGTTATGATTGACAACAACCTTGACCATGAAGTTGCACTGTACCCTTATGAACTTGTAACATACGGAGAAACAGGCCAGGTTTGCCAGAACTGGATGCAGTACTGTCTTTTGAAAAAATATCTTGAACAGCTTACTGATGAACAAACTCTTGCTGTTATGTCAGGACATCCTCTGGGACTTTTCAAGTCTCACAAAACAAGTCCAAGAGTACTGGTATCAAACGGTCTTATGATAGGCATGTTTGACAACCCTCACGATTGGGCAAAGGCTACAGCCATGGGTGTTTCAAGCTACGGCCAAATGACAGCAGGTGGATGGATGTACATTGGACCTCAGGGAATAGTTCATGGAACATTCAACACTCTTATCAATGCAGGCAGAAAGGAACTTGGAATACCGGCTGACCAGGACCTTGCAGGACATCTTTTCATCACTTCAGGTCTTGGAGGAATGAGCGGTGCTCAGCCAAAAGCAGTTGAAATTGCCAACGGTGTTGGAATCATTGCCGAAGTTGATTATTCAAGAATTGAAACAAGACTGAACCAGGGATGGGTTGCCAT
>NZ_JAJUJR010000046.1 GCF_029265225.1 Sedimentibacter sp. | reverse complement strand
TGAAGGTGATATATTACCTCATTTTATTATAATATAGCATTTTTAAAAAGTCATCATAAAATCAAACATAGTTGTTATTCTTTTCGCGTATAACAAAAACAGCACCATCGTGCTGTTTGTTTTATTTATCGTTGTATACGGCAAAATGAACGTGATCTTCCCAGACCCCGTTTATCTCCAGATAGCGTTTTGAGAATCCTTCCTGTTCGAATTTGAGTTTTTCCATAACCTTCAACGACCTGTTGTTTCTTGGAACCACATTGACTTCTATTCTGTGAAGGCCGAAGTCGTCAAACATTACCTGGACTGTCTTTTCAATTGCTTCTGTCATGTAACCCTTGTTTATTTCATCCTTGTCTAGCTTATAGCCCAAAAAACAGGATTTGAAATTTCCCATTATAATATTGCTGTAGCAAACATTGCCTATGATTTTGTTGTCTTCTTTTTTTACAATCCAGAAACGCACCAGGCTATTGTTCTTGAACATGTTGTATTCATAGTTAAGCTGTTTTTTCTGATATGAAAGGGTGTAGAAATCCCTTGTCCTTTTCGGTTCCCATTCACTCAGGAAACTATGGTTTCTCTTGTAATATTCAAGAACCTCCCTGCCGTAAACAGGTTTTAAAATTCTGAGATAAAGTCTTTCCGATTCATATCTTGTCTGTTTAAACATCAAATCACTCCCCTTAAGACTATTACAATTTTATATTTCATCAGTCCATAAGTCAACTTATTTTGCTTTACTAAGCATTTTATTTGTGATAGTATACTTTATTATAACTGAAGAATGGGGGTGGGAGAGATAATCAAAAGAAGCAATGTATTCCTGATGTTTACATTATTTTATTTGTACTTCATCATGGCGCTATTTGAAAGTTCTAAGGGAAACTTTGTTCCGTTTTTTCTTGAAGAATTCAAGATAACCAATGCCGAGCTGAGCCTTGTGCTTTCATTTAACACAGTGGGCTGCGTAATCGGAAGTTTCCTGGGAGGGCATTATTGCGAAAAATACGGACATAAATTTGTTTACATAGTTGGTTCAGTGTTATCAACCATTGGCATATTGATTGCACCTTTCACTTCAAACATATTTATGCTTGGACTTTTTAATTTTATATTCGGAATCGGTCGTTCAGCCATATCTGTAGGTGTTGATTCCATGGTTCCTGTCATATCAATAGGATTTGAATCAATATTGATGAACATAACACACTTTACATACGGACTGGGAAGCTTCGCAGGGCAAAATGCCTATGGGCATTTTCTTACAGCAGGAGTAGCATGGAGAAGAATTTATCTGTTCCTTGGGATATTCTATGCAGCATCGGTAATATTAAGCCTGATTGTAAAAACTCCAAACATCAAGGTGATAAAAAGCGAAGAATCACAATTGAAAACTAACATGTACAAGGAGCCGCTGATATACCTGTTCATGTTTGCAATAACATTCGGACTCATAACAGAAGCAGTTATAAATACATGGTTTATCAGCTACATAAGAAACTCATACGGCCTTGATCCTGCTGCAGCAGCAAAATACGCCTCAATATTCTTTCTCATGTTTGCCATGGGCAGACTATTAGGCGGTTTCATAGTAAACAAAATAGGAGATGCAAAGGGACTGCAGCTTTTCTTGCTGGCTGGGGCAATCTGTATTTTGGCAGGTCTTAAATTAAAAAAGGAAGGAATTATGCTTATTGCTATTTCGGGATTTTTCATTTCCATAACATTCCCGACCATGATGGTCATAATAAATTCCATATTCAAGCAGAAGTCTTCTCTGGCCATAGGTTATTCAGTGACGTTCAGCAACATTTTATACGTCATCATATTTAACCTGACAGGATATCTAAATGATTTACTTGGAACATATGCAGCATTTTACACTGCACCTGTTTCTATGATAGGATGTTTGACAATGCTTATATTAATCAGCAAAAAAGTTAAAAATGAAAATATTGTATAGAAAAAATTGGAGGAAAAATGTCTTTAGAAAACCTTATAATTCCAGAAAACTACACCAGCAAGCTCTCACTGCTGGAAACTCAAATTGCAATTAAAAAAATAAAGGACTATTTTGAAGGGGAACTTTCAAAAAGCCTGTCTCTCATCAGAGTGTCCGCACCTCTTATGGTGCGTCCAGAGTCTGGTCTTAACGATGATCTGAACGGCTTTGAAAGGGCAGTGCGTTTCGATATGCTTGATACAAAGTATGATGTTGAAATAGTGCAGTCTTTGGCAAAGTGGAAAAGAAATGCCTTGGGAAGCTACCGCTTTGACACATACACAGGACTTTACACGGATATGAATGCCATCAGGCGCGATGAAGATCTGGATAACATACATTCTATCTATGTTGACCAATGGGACTGGGAAAAAATAATCAAGAAAACAGACCGCAACAAAGATACCCTCATGTATGTGGTTAGTCAGATTTACAATGTTTTCAGATCTACTGAAAAATATCTTGAAAGTTTGTATCCTTTCCTCAGGAACGAGCTTCCGTCAGAAATTTATTTTATAACTACACAGCAGCTTCTTGACCTTTATCCCGACAAAACTCCTAAGGAAAGAGAATACCTTATTACAAAGGAAAAGAAGGCAGTATTTTTAATGGAAGTCGGAAAGAAACTGTCAGACGGAACAATACATGACGGTCGTGCTGCCGACTATGACGACTGGTCATTAAACGGCGACATATTGTTTTATTTTTCAACTCTCGACATTGCCCTTGAGCTTTCATCAATGGGAATAAGAGTTGACAAAGACGCCCTTCTTTCTCAGCTTGAAGAAAGAAACCAGATGCACAAATCACAATTTCCATTCCATCAGGATGTCATCAACGAAAGAGTTCCTTTCACCATTGGCGGCGGTATCGGACAGTCAAGAATATGCATGTTCTTCCTGCAGAAGGCACACATCGGTGAAGTTCAATCATCCGTATGGCCTCAAGACATGATAGAGCTGTGCAAGAGAAATGAAGTACACCTGTTGTAAAACAATGAAGAATTAAGAATTAAGAGTTAAAAATGATTGAAGGCATTGTGCAGAGCACAATGCCTTTCTTTTAATTCATAATTCTTCACTTTTAATTCTTAATTATCTACATGTGAAGGCGTCTTTTTATTTCAGCACGCAATTTCTGTTCCTCGAATATGAGTATTGTAGACAGGGAAATTATGCTTGTTACTATGCACAACAGCGAAGGAAACAAGGATTTTGTAAGCCCCACCAATATGAATATCACAGGAATTATTCCGAACAATCCGTCAATTATTATGTAAAGGATGTAATCTTCAACGTGTAGATTTCTGACCTTTGATATGATTGCCATGGATATAATGGCAAAGACGCATGCAAGAGGTATGACATATGTTATGGACCATCCTCTCCATCCCGTAATCAAATCCCACAAAATTGTTATGACTGAAATAATCATAACCTGGTACACAAGATTCTTTGGAATGTTGTTTCTTTTGTTTATGGCAGTAATAAGGCTCGCCCACACTGAGCCCAAACCGCCCAGCACAAACAATGACCATGCTCCCCTTTGAGGAAACAGAATGTTAAATGCCACAGACACCGTGGCTATGACTATTGAAGCAAGCAGCATTATTTTAAAAAACAAGCCGTGCTCTCTGTACACGAATGATATGGTTGGAAACACCTCATCAGTTGGGTCCCCTTTAATTGCTTCCTGGCATAGAGGACAGTATTTTCGGTTTCCCACTACATTTACCTTGCAGTTATTACAATATTTCATGGCACACTTCCTATTCTTCATCAACTTTATTGGATTCAATGTCAACAGGTATTCCCATGTCAGATAGTGTTTTAAAAAAACGCCTTTGGATTTCTGTACTGACAAAGGCTGAAGTAAAACTGATTCTCAGCATGTTTTCATAGGAGCACACACATGCCTGAAGCTTGTTTGTGCTAACAAAAATGTCAAAGGATGAAATATACGGCTTTACTTCATCAGGCATGCTGACCTTTCCCACATTAGACAATGTTGAGGTATAGCTCCTGTCCACAAAACTGTTGGCTATTTTAAGGAAAAAATCCTTTACAGACAAAGGAATTGCCCTCAGCAGATAATTATGCTCAAGAGAAGCTAAAGCGTTTATCCTTCTTCCCAGGTGCTCGGGTGTGAGATTTTCCCTGAAACTGTTTTTCAAGGCTTCTATGACTTCTTCCATTTCGTTGCTTCCCTGTGAAAAATTGTAATCAACATTTATTACCCCAAAGAAATTTCTTGCAGTCTGGGAATAATAATAATTTCTTAAGTTTACCGGTATGCTCAGAACAACAGGTCTTTTCTTGAGCCTTGCAGGAATTTCATCATTGATTGCTATCATTAATATGGCAGCTAAAAATATGGTAAGAGATGTGTTGTATTCCTTTACCTTTGCAAGTATTGAATCAACAGGAATCACACCTTCTATTATTCTTATTCTGTATTCAGGCAGCTTCAAACCCCTTATTCTAAATGCCTTCTGACTTTTTTTGCCCTTTGATGTGCTTGTCTTGGAATAATATTTTTGAAAGCTGTCGTCCATTTTCTGCGTTCTGGACGCATCGCTTAACAATACAGGCACATGTTCCTTAAAGCTGCTTTCGTGCCTTATGGTTATGTAATGAAATACAAGTGTCTTGAAAAACTGCAGCGCACCGGCACCGTCAGACAATGCATGATAAACCTCAAAGCTAATGCGTTTTTTAAAGTACATTACCCTGAAAAGCAGTGTCTTGTTGTTTTTGTCATACAAAGTTGAGCATGGAGGAAGATTTTCCTCTGTGACCACTGGCTTGAAGTGGCTTTTTTCAAAGTAATACCAGAACAAACCGCTCTTGATAATGGACTTGTAAAGCGGAAATGCTTCAACTGTAATGTCAAGGGCGCTCTGCAGGGCACTTTTGTCAACATTCTCATATAGTTCGCAGGCAAACCTGAACACCTTTGTATCGCTGTTCTTGCTGTTGGGCGGAAATATTTTTGCAGCATTGTCCAGTTTGCTCCATTCTGATACCTTTTTATTTCTCAACTAACTCACCTCGCTTAAAAAGCGGTTTATAATTTCATAACAAAGCTTCACCTGCGGAAATCTGGGAGGCAGTGCAAAGAATCCGTGCAGGGCGTCCTTGATGCGGAATATCTCAACTTTGTTTCCGGCATCCCTGAGCTTCCTTCCGTATTCCTCCCCTTCATCCCTGAGAGGGCAAAATTCCGCTGTAATGATCAGCGTATCTGGCTGATCTGACAAATCCTCTGCAAGAAGAGGTGCAAAATAAGGATTTGAATAATCACTGTAGCTTGATTTATATAATTCCATGTAATCACATATCCTTTTGGATGTGAGAAGATAATCCATTCCGTTTAAATGAACAGACTGAAATGGCGATGTTTCGCTGTGATCGTTGTAGGTTGAAGGATATATCAATATCTGCCTTTTAATGCTGAATTCCTTCCTTTCCCTGGCCATGAGGGATAATGCAGCAGCCAGGTTTCCTCCTGCGCTGTCTCCTATTATGGTGACTTCCTTTAAATTAATTTCTTCCTTTGTTATAAAAGCCTTGGCTGCCTGATAACAGTCTTCCAGTCCTGCCGGAAACGGATGTTCAGGAGCAAGTCTGTAATCCACAGAAACGACGTTGTGGTTTGTGATTCTTGCCATGTTGGCGCACACCTTGCTGTAGGAATCTATGTTTCCGGTAACCCATCCTCCTCCATGAAAAAAAAGAAGTATTGGATAGTCTCCTTCCTTTTCAGGAGAAAAAATTCTTACCGGAATGCTGTGATTTTCAGAATCAACCTCACAGTCCCATGTCTTGAAGAATGGTTTCAGATAGTGCCTGTGGGCAAGATTTACAAAATTTCGCTGAAGCTCATAATTTTTTTTAACATCTATATCTTTGTAGGACAATGCCTTTAAGGCAGCTCTTACAACATTATTTATTGCCATATTAACCTCGTATTATTATTTTACATTATTATAATATATAAAAATAATAAGTGTCCACATTTCTTTTATATTTTGACAAGGATGCATTTGTACTAAACAATGAAGAATTCATTTCCTTTTTTGGTTGACTTTTATTCATTATATATTAAAATAATAAGTGAACAAAATATAAATTAGGAGGAAACTATGCAAAAATACGTATGCGACGCTTGTGGTTATGTATATGATCCAGCTGAAGGAGATCCGGATAACGGAATCGCTCCTGGAACATCATTTGATGCGCTGCCGGATGATTGGGTTTGCCCATTATGCGGTGTTGGCAAAGATATGTTTTCACCAGAATAAATTTTTGTTTATAAAGATGGCTTTCCAGCCATCTTTATTAATGTGTTATAAAAGTTCCTTCTTCAAGCTCTTTGAAAGCCTGGTTGAGCTCTTCCCTTGTGTTCATTACAATGGGACCTCCCCATGCTACAGGCTCCTTAAGAGGTTTTGCAGCATGAAGGAAAAATCTTATATTGCTGTCAGAAGTCTTTACTTTAAACTCATCGCCTTCCCCAAACAACAGTGCCCTTTTGCTTTTAACAATATCTTCGGATGTTCCAAAAAATCCTTCACCTTCAACTATATAAACAAACAATGTATTTTCCTTGTCAACATTCAGGTTCCATGTTGTATTGGGCTTCAAGGAAACATCAAGGTAAAGCATTTTTACATAATTGCCGAAAACCGTGCTTGTGTTTCCCTTATAATCACCTGAAACAACCCTTATTTCAGCATTGTTTTCATGAACAACCGGCACCATGTTCTTAGTGATGTCACAGTACGCAGGTTCTGCCATTTTATCCTTTTTAGGAAGATTCAGCCATAGCTGAGTGCCAAGCATTCTATCAGATGACTGCGGCATTTCCTGATGCATTATTCCTCTTCCTGCAGTCATCCATTGACAGCAGCCATCCTTAATGCTCCCCTTATTGCCCAGGCTGTCACCATGCTCTATGTCACCTTTAATAAGGTATGTTATTGTTTCAATTCCCCTGTGCGGATGCCATGGAAATCCTTTTATATAATCCTCAGGATTTGTAGAATCAAATGCATCAAGCATCAAAAATGGATCAAAATCCTCAACATCCTTGTGCCCTATAACTCTTACCAGTCTTACTCCGGCACCGTCAACTGCTCTTGTTCCTTCAACGGTCTTTTTGACTTCTCTTATCATGTCTCCTCCAAATTATTCATTTTTATAAATGATACCCAAATAACCTGCAGATAAACAAAAAACAGCATGCTTGCACATGCTGCCAATTTTTAGATTATTGTTCCTCCGCCAATTACAATGTCGCCGTCATAAAAAACAGCTGCCTGTCCGGGAGTTATTGCTCTTTGTTTGTCCTTGAACTCCACAAGAATTTTATCATCATCAACAGGATGAAGAACAGCTTCAGTTTCTTTCTGGCTGTATCTTGTCTTAACCAATGCTTTCATGGGAGCAGTGAGTTTCTCAACAGCAATCATGTTTATGTCTGATGCTGTCAGAGTGTTTGAGTACAAGTCTTTTTCATCACCAATTGTCACAGTGTTCATATTTTTGTTTTTACTTACAACGTAAGCAGGTTTTCCGAAAGCAACTCCAAGGCCCTTTCTTTGTCCTACAGTGTAGTGGATTATGCCCTGATGCTGTCCTATGACTTTTCCTTCCGTGTCAACGAAGTTTCCACGCGGGGATTCAACACCCATGATATTTTCAAGAAATCCGGCATAATCTCCGTCTTTGACGAAGCATATGTCCTGGCTGTCAGGCTTTCTTGCATTTATCAGATCTCTTTCTTCAGCAATTTTACGTACATCAGTCTTGTACATTCCTCCAAGAGGCAGAAGCGTCCTGGACAAATCATGCTGAGAAAGGACGTAAAGAACATAGCTTTGGTCTTTTGAAGCGTCAACGGCTTTTTTAAGCAAGTATCTTCCGCTTCCCTTGTCAAATTCTATTTGTGCATAATGCCCTGTAGCTATATAATCTTTTTCCATCAATATTGCTCTTTGTATAAGTTTTGAAAACTTTATATATCTATTGCAATCTATGCATGGATTAGGCGTGTTTCCCATTTCGTAGCTGTGGGCAAATTTCTGCATCACTTCTTCCTTGAATTTTTCACCGAAGTTGAACACAAAATGATCTATGCCAAGCTTGTAGCATACCCTTCTTGCATCCTCCACATCTTCCAAGGAACAGCAAGTTCTTGTTCTGCATGAAGTTTCAACATCTTCATTTGAAAACAGCTTAAGCGTTGCACCGCATATGTCGTAACCCTGGTCCCTCAAAAGCACTGCGGCAACCGAGCTGTCAACTCCGCCGCTCATGGCAACCATTACTTTTTTATTCATTAATATCTCCTATTCTAAAAAACAGGACATTTCTGTCCTGTTTAAAAGTATCTTTATTACATTATATAGCTGTATCATTTTAATGTCAATTGTTTATCTTCTTCTTTGTCTTCCATCTTCTCCTTATTGGTTTTTTCAACAAATGTGGAGAAAATTATACCTACTTCGAACAAAAGAAGCATAGGTCCTGCCAGCAGCACCTGTGTAATTACATCAGGCGGTGTAAGTATTGCTGCTACTACAAATATGGCCAGGATAAAGTACTTTCTGTTCGATTTCAGGAATTTAACTTTTAAAATTCTGAATTTTGTCAGAATGACCATCATTATTGGAAGCTCAAATATAAGTCCGAAAGACAACAATGTTCTTATGACGAAACTCAGATAGTTTTCAAAGCTTATCATTTCCTGAATCTCTTCAATCTGGAACCCCATGAAGAATTGAAGCATTATAGGCAATATGACCATGTAAGAAAAAACAATTCCAACTATAAAAAATATTCCGCCCACAAACAATGATACGGCAATTGTTCTTTTTTCATTTTTCTTAAGGCCCGGACTTATGAAAATCCACAACTGAAGAATCAGAAACGGTGCTGCTATAACAAAGCCGCCTATAACAGCTATTTTCACATATGCCATGAGAAGTTCGGCTGGAGCTATAAAGACAAACTGGATTTCAGGAACTATTCCTATTATATCCTTGACTACACGTTCTGAAAAGTTGTAGCATACCAAAATAGCAGTCAAAAGCACTATGCTTGAATAAACAAGCCTTTTTCTCAGTTCGGTCAGATGTCCGACCAGTGTTAAATTCTTTTCATCTTCTACTTTTTCTTTTCTTTTTTTCATAATTTACCTTCAAGTTAAGCTTGTATTTGCATAAGATATATTTTACCTTTACCGCTGATGTTTGTCAACAAAATATCATTTTTATTATCAGTATAATTCTTCCAGCGACTTAATTATGCAGTACAATACATGATTGACCGGTGTAGGTATATTAAGTGATTTCCCGAGTTCAACAACGGTTCCGGCAAAATAATCCACTTCCGTCCTGCGTCTTGCTTCCACATCCTGAAGCATGGATGTCCTTCCTAAAGGTGAAAAATTGTTCATTAAAGTTACAAAATCTTCTATGTCTTCTTCACGCAGGTCAATGTTTGAAGCTTTGGCTATGGTAAGAACCTCCATCATGGCTTCCCTGAAAAGCGTAAGGTTTGTACTTATTTTTGTCACTTTTCCGTAAGGAGACCTTGTAACAGCAGTGACCTGATTTACTCCAACATTCAGCATGAACTTTTTCCATATCATTCTTATCATGTCCGGAAAAACAATGTTTTTAATTCCAGAATCGTTGAAACAGTCCTGCACTGCCTTTACTTCAGGAGATATGACAGTGTTGTCCGCCTCTCCGAAATGAATTTCACCGTCCACTGTGTTCACAACACCATTTTCAGTTCTTTCAGCATCAATTTTCATGGATAGTCCGTAAAGTACCTTGTTGTTTGGGTATGCTGCATGAATTCTTGTTCTTGCAGTTACTCCGTTTAAAAATGTTATGAGAATTGTGTTGTCTCCCACGAAGCTTCTTACGTCTTCTATTGCTCCATCAAGCTGATAATTTTTCACGCAGAATATTATCAGATCAAATTTTACAACCGGGTCTCCTTCTGACAATACATTTGTATGAAATGTTTTTCCGTTTAGGGTAAACCCGTGCTTGCGAAGTTTTTCCTTTCGTGAAGGGTCAGATATAACGGCAAAATTCTTGCCAAAATGATTGTTCAGTATATTGCCGTATACAGTTCCAACGGCTCCCATTCCTATTAAAGCAACATTTTCAATCTTCATATAAATCCCCTTTGCTGATATTTAATATATTATAATAAAATTAACAACATATGGCAATCCTTTTAGACTAATTAAAAATTTAACTTTCTCTATAAATATTAAAGCAGCCCATATCAGTCGAGACTGAAAATGTGCTGCTTTGAGAGCATCATTATTTTGTTATATTTTGTTCAAGCATTTCAAGCACGTAGTTTGGAAGTGCAAATGCACCTTTATGCAGCTCGCTGTTGTAATACTTGGTTTTTAAACCAAGCTTGTTCCATGCTTGTTCATCCATGTGTGCTATGGGATCATACTTCTTTGAAGCAAACCCAAACAGCCAGTGGCCTGATCCATAAGTAGGAATATGTGCCTGATATACTTTAGCCACAGGGAATACTCTCTTTATTTTTTCGTGAGCACGCTGCATAGCTGCTGCTTCCCTTGCATAGTACGGGCTTTCGTGCTGATTCACAAGAATTCCGTCTTCCTTCAGTGCCTTGAAGCAATTTTCGTAAAAATCAACCGTAAAAAGTTCCATTCCGGGACCAACGGGATCTGTTGAATCCACAATTATCAAATCATATTCATTTTCTTTGGTCTTAACGAACTTCAAGCCATCCTCGAAATATAAATATACTCTTTCATCGCTCAATTTGCATGCTGTTTGAGGAATGTAGTCTACACATACGTCAACCACCATTTTGTCGATTTCAACCATGTCTATTCTTTCAACAGTTAAGTAACGAGTGAGTTCC
>NZ_JAJUJR010000206.1 GCF_029265225.1 Sedimentibacter sp. | reverse complement strand
GAGAATTTGCAGCAAAAGAAGAAAAAATGAACGCTTAATTGAATAGAATGACAAAGGGACGGGGGTGTTGACACAAAGATGACAAGAACCCCGTCCCCTTGTCATACCCTTGTCATACCCTTGTCATCTGAAAAGTTTACTGATTCTAAAAATATATTTTTATGAAAACATTGCCCTGCGATTGACTTATGAGGTAGTTTCTAATATAATTAATTTTGTTATTAAAGAGACTAGTCTCTTATGGATTCAGCGTAAATCTGCATTGCCGTAATCCGTTCTGAACGTGAAGTTTTGGGTGGATTTTTTTATGCCTTTAAATACATACATTAATTAGATTTGCATTCCGGCATATATGACATTGCACAGACTATGACGGGATGCATATTTATATAAGGCAATTGAAAGGATTATATTATGAAAGATTTATCGAGAAAAGATTATATTTTTACTACCAGAAATCTCATGCAGCTTTTGTTTCCGCTGATAATTGAGCAGTTCCTTGCGGTGGCAGTGGGAATGGCTGACTCTATAATGGTTGCAAGCGTGGGAGAAAGTGCAGTGTCTGCCGTGTCGCTGGTTGACTCCGTAAACATTCTGCTTATCAATATTTTTGCTGCTTTAGCCACCGGAGGAGCCGTTGTTGCAGGACAGTACCTGGGACAGAAAAACAGCTCCAAATCATGTGAGGCCGGAGAACAGCTGCTTGTATTTGTAACATTCATTTCACTTATTATAATGGCAGTTATGTACGCAGGAAAAAGCTTCATTCTCAATGTGGTTTTCGGCTCAATAACTCCGGAAGTAGAGTCATATGCCAACACATACATGCTTATTGTTTTTGCCAGCATCCCCTTTATTGCTCTATACAACAGCGGAGCAGCATTGTTCAGGGCAATGGGAAATTCTAAAATCACAATGGTTACTTCAATCATTATGAATGCCATCAACGTTGTTGGAAATGCAGTATTGATTTACGGCTTTCACAGAGGTGTCGAAGGAGTTGCCATACCAACCCTGGTTTCAAGAGCTGTGGCTGCAATATTGATAGTAACTCTTCTTAGAAATGACGAATTGATAATTCATATAAGCAAGACATTCAAATACAAATACGACAGGAAAATGGTCCATGACATACTCCACATAGGTATTCCAAACGGAGTTGAAAACAGCATGTTCCAGCTGGGAAAAATATTGCTTTTGAGTGTTGTTGCAGGATTTGGAACAGCATCCATTACAGCCAATGCTGTAGGTAATTCTGTATCAAGCTTAGGAATACTTCCAGGAGCAGCAATTGGTCTTGGACTTATAACAGTTGTCAGCCAGTGCGTGGGAGCAGGAGATTATGAACAGGTGAGGTATTACACGAAGAAGCTTCTGATGTATGCCTATGTTTCATTGATTGCATTGAATTTAAGCATAATATTTGCAACACCGGCTATTTTGAGACTGTTTAACTTATCGGAAGAAACAGCTGTCATGGCAAAGCAGGTAATAGTTTTTCACAGTGCGAGTGCATGCCTCATATGGGCACTGTCCTTTACGCTGCCTAACACATTAAGAGCATCCAGCGACGCCCGTTACACAATGGCCGTAGGCGTGGGAACCATGTGGACAATCAGAATAGGATTTGGAATTTTCCTTTCAAAATATATGAACATGGGATTGTTCGGAGTATGGGCTGCAATGATAATTGACTGGGTAATCAGAAGTATCTTCTTTATGGCACGTTACCTGGGACATAAATGGGAGACAAAAAAAGAAAAATCAGAAGACAATGCGGCTCATAGTGAAGAAGCCTATGATGCTGTTTAAGGTTAATTGAATATGGAAATAAAATGCAGTCCTTAATTATAGGATATAGTTTGGTGATAAACTATATATTTGGACGCTGTCATTCTGAGAGCTTGCTCGAAGAATCTCATGTTTTCAATAAAGATGAGATCCTTCACTATCGTTCAGGATGACAGCGTCAGGGTTTGCCATTAGTATGAATCCTGAAATAATCAGGATTTTTTTGTGCGATTTTGCAGCATATAGTGACAAATGATTAACAATAAAGAGCTTAATTGCTTTCAGCATGTTGACATATTTTGCAATTTAAATTAAACTTAACTGGTTGGAATATTAAAGATTGTTGAAAAATTAGAAATAAATGTGCTGCCGGTTTTTCCGTAAGCTTGAGGGGACATATGGGCGAAGAACTTAAAGTGAAAATAATAAAGCAGGAAATTGATGAAATTTATGAAATAATCGAAAACCTAAACATAAATCAGGATGCAATGGGTGAATTGCAGCAGAAATTTCACAAGGTTGAAGAAACATACCATGATTTTATGGACAACTATCTTGACTTCATAGAAATAAGCGATCATTTATATGACGGCATTTACATTTCAGACGGCACCGGAAAGACTATTTTTGTTAATGATGCTTATTCACGAATCACAGGTATAACCAAGGATGAGGTCGTGGGAAGAAGTGTTCTTGAAATCTCCCGGGAAGGCAGATTGTACAAGGGTGCAGTAACAATGGAAGTAATAAAGAGAAAGGAAATGGTCAATTCTCTGGGAAAAAGTCTTGTCAATGACAAGGATCTTCTTGTTACAGGCTCTCCCATATTTGATGAAAACGGAGAAGTTAGACTGGTTGTAATTAACAACAGAGACATAAGCAACCTGAAAGAACTGGAGCTTAAAAATGCTGAACTGCAAAATGACAAGCAAAGGGCTAACCAGGAAATAGAATTTTTAAGAAAGCAACAGACATCGAAAATTAAAATCGTCCATGAAGGTGAAAGCATGAAGGCGGTCATGGACCTGGTTAACATGATAGCCCCTACAGATGTGACTGTACTCATAACCGGCGAATCCGGAACAGGGAAGGAAGTAATAGTTGATGAAATTTATTCAAGGAGTCTGAGGAAAAACAAGCCTCTTATAAAAGTTAACTGTGCAGCTATTCCAGGTGAGCTTCTGGAGTCTGAGCTTTTCGGCTATGAGGGCGGAGCTTTTACCGGGGCCAGAAAAACCGGAAAAATGGGAATGTTTGAACTTGCAAACGAAGGAACAATACTTCTTGATGAAATAGGCGAAATGAACATGAAGCTACAGTCAAAGCTTCTGAGGGTTCTGCAGAACAGAGAAATTGTCAGAATAGGGGGCAGCAAATCAATCAATCTTGACATCAGAGTGATTGCAGCCACAAACAGGGATCTGCGCGATGAAATAAAAGCAGGAAAGTTCAGGGAAGATTTGTTTTACAGACTTAATGTAGTTCCCATCGAACTTAAGCCTCTCAGGGAAAGAAAAGAGGAAGTATTCAGCCTTTCCAATGAATTTTTAAGCAAGTACAATAAAAAATACAATAAGAGCACCGAACTTGAAGATGATGCAATGAAACTTCTTGAATTTTACAAGTGGCCGGGAAACATCAGAGAACTGGAAAATCTGATTGAAAGGCTAGTTGTAATAAACAAGGACGGCATAATAAAGGCAGACAGCCTGGCGTCATTGCTGGACATTGAAAAAAGTGACATTGTGCAAAATATATTGAAAAACAAATCAAGAAAAATAAATCTGAAGGAAGCTGTTCACAGTCTGGAAAGAGAAATAATTGAAGATGTTATCAGGGAATACGGCTCCGTGAACAAGGCAGCTGCCATTCTTGGACTGAGCCAGCCGGCTCTGTGGAAAAAATGCAGAGTATTGAACATAAATGTTAATTAAATAAAAAAATTGATGAATTACATAAAAGATTTAAATTTGTCAGTCACCAGCTATAACAAAAGCTATTAGTAATATAACTTTTGTTATAGCTTTGCTTTTATATGGAAAACGTTGCAAAAAGAACGGAAGTTTCAGATATTTGTCTTTTATAAAACTAAAGATAATTATATTATAACTTTTGTTATAAAATAAAATTTTGAAATATAGAAAACTTTTTTGAATTTTACTTTATGATTATTGAAATTTCAACGGTTTATAAAATTTTAAAATGTTGGCACGCCTCTTGCTTTATATATAGTCAAACAAATCAAGGAGGAATAAATGAGTAAGACAATTATTACGGTTGCTCCCACAGGAGCCTGGCCAACAAAGGAAAACAACCCAAACTTACCAATGACACCAAAAGAAATTGCCGAAGACGTTTATGAATGCTACAAAGCAGGCGCAGCTGTTGCTCATCTCCATATGAGAGATGATGCAGGCAAAGGAACCATGAGCAAGGAAAAATTCCAGGAAACAGTTGCACTCATAAGAGAAAAATGCAACATAGTTTTAAATCTTACAACTTCAGGTGACTTGAACGCAACTGATGAAACAAGACAGGCTCATCTGAAGGCAATTAAACCAGAACTGGCATCTTATGACTGCGGCTCCATGAACTGGATGAACAACAGCCTTTTCATCAACCATCCGAAATTCCTGGAAGAGCTGGGAATGACAATGCAGGAAAACGGCGTTAAACCTGAAATAGAAATTTTCGATGCAGGCATGATCTACAATTCACTTTACTACCTTAAACAAGGAGTTTTAAAAGCTCCCCTTCATTATCAGTTTGTGCTTGGAGCAGCAGGAGGAACAGCTGCTACAGTTGAAAACCTTGTGTATCTTAAAAATCTGATTCCTGAAGGCTCAACATGGTCAGCTCTTGGCAT
>NZ_JAJUJR010000092.1 GCF_029265225.1 Sedimentibacter sp. | reverse complement strand
TGGCAGCAGAGGATGATAAACAGGCTGTATGTGTGGGAGGAAAAATGGTCAGATTACGGTTTTGATGCATAGGGGGGGACTATGAATAAAATAATATTTTTCGGAGGAAAAGGCGGTGTCGGCAAGACAACCTGCAGCGCTTCCTATGCTGTTTTTTCGGCAGAAACGGGACTAAAGACACTGCTTGTATCAACAGACCCTGCTCACTCTACTTCAGATATTTTTGAAAAAAATATTTCAGATACAATTACAAACCTCATGCCAAATCTTGATGCAATAGAAATAAGCGGTGAAAAAGAAAGCAAACTATACATGGATAGCGTGAGAAAAAGCCTTAAAAATGTTGTCAGTCCTATAATTGTAAAGGAAATCAACAAACAGATAGATGCTGCCTCTGTTTCTCCGGGAACAGAGGAAGCTGCCTTATTTGATAAAATGATAGAAATAATAACCGAAAAGGTAAATGAGTACGACCGAATAATTTTTGACACCGCTCCCACAGGACACACTGTGAGGCTTTTGACTCTGCCGGAACTTTTAGGAGCCTGGCTTGAAACATTGATCAGCAAGAGGACAAAGTCGGTTTCATTGATGTCCATGGCCAATCACAACGGTTATGCTGACAAGTCCGAAGCAGAAAAAGATGAAGTCATTAAAATACTTAATAAAAGGCTTGATAAAATCAACCTTGCAAAAAAAATCATGATGGATGAAAAACTCTTGTCATTTATTTTTGTAATAAACGCCGAAAAACTTCCCATAGACGAAACTGTTAAAGCCATAAGCATATTGGAGAAATACAATATTTCAGTTGACGGCATCATAGTAAACAAAATACTTCCCGACAACATGCAGGACAGTTTCTGGAAGAGCAAAAAAGAACAGGAGTTAAAATATTTGGACATTATCAATGAAAATTTTAAAGGAAAAAGAATATTCAAGCTGCCAATGCTTGGAGAAGACATGAAAGCAGACAATATTGGAGAAATTGCAGCAAAATTTAAAGATTTCAAATAATGCTGCCATCATATATTAAATATATAAAAATGCCCAGCTGCAAATTATGCAGCCGGGCATTATAATTCATAATTAATCCAATACAGTACTTGCTATGATGTCTTTTCTTGTCTCAGAAAGCTTAAGAGTGTACCATCCGTAAAGCAATGTGAGTACTCCTGCAACTACATATGAAATCGCATAGCTTTCAGGATTCATTCCAAGTCTTGATTCAAGACCAAAACCAATTGGTGCATGAAGAATATAACTTGTAATTACGAATGTGTAGAACATTCCAGGTATTAATGATATCCAGTAGTTCTTTTTATTTAATTTCAAGTATATTGTAACCAGAGCCAATGCAAATATTCCAACTGTCTGGTTTGTCCACGCGAAGTATCTCCAAAGAACATTAAATCCTGATGGATTCATCTTTGCATAAACCAGTATTACTATAGCAGGAACAAATATAGCCAATGTTACAGCAATTCTTTTTCCTTTATTTGACTGATCAATATTGAACTGCTCAGCAATCATAAGTCTCAAACCTCTGAAAGCTGTGTCTCCTGATGTTATAGGAAGAACTATAACGCCAAGTATTGCAAACAAAGCTCCTATTGTTCCAAGGAATTCTCTAGAAATAACACCTATCATCAATGTTGCGTTAGTTGAAACTTCTGTTCCTCTGTTGAACAATACCATTGCTCCTGCAGCCCATACCATCGCTATGAAACCTTCAGCAAGCATCATGTTGAAGAATGTCATTTTTCCTTCTTTTTCAGTCTTGATTGTACGTGAAATCAAAGTTGTCTGAGTTCCGTGGAAGCCTGACATTATACCGCATGCAACTGTTATAAAGAATACCGGTATGAATGGAAGCTTACCTGGATGCTGTGAAAAAATAGTGCCATTGAAAGATAAATTTGTTAAGTTTGCTCCTCCGTCAGAAAGTATTCCGAACAGAACACCTACTGCTGATATGATTAGTATTGCACCAAACAATGGGTAGATTCTTCCGATTATTGCATCTATTGGGAACAATGTTGCTACCAGGTAGTAAAGGAATATTCCGCCGTAAACAATCCACACAGTTGGGTTTGTAGCAACTGATTCTTGTCCTATAAGTTCTTTAACAATCAAATCCCCTGGTGTGTAAACAAATACAACTCCAACTAGTATCATCAATATCCAAATAAATACGTTGTATACACCGCGGATTTTCTTTCCGAGATATTTGTCAATCATTTTTGGGAGCTGTGCTCCGCCTTCTCTCATGGAAATCATTCCAACAAAATAATCATGCATTGAACCAGCCAAAACACATCCTAGTGGAATAGTCAGGAATGCAACAGGTCCGAATAAAATTCCCTGTATCGGTCCAAGTATAGGGCCTGTGCCTGCAATGTTCAGCAAGTTTACCAAACTGTTTTTCCAAGACTTCATTGCAACAAAGTCAACGCCGTCAGCCTTAGCAACAGCTGGTGTTTTTCTGTCATCCGGTCCGAAGACCTTTTCACAATATTTACCGTAAATTAATCCTCCGACAAGCAAAATTGCCAATCCGATTATAAATGTAGTCATATGTTTTCTCCTTTTTATATAATTAGAGTATAATCCTAATAAGGATTATGTATTATTCAGCACAAAATATATTGTTAAATTTGTAACTTTTATGCATTTGACTAATAGAAATCAATTACTTTCTCACTACGTTTTCACAAACAATAACTTTATTTTGTTCCTAATTACTGTACAGTATTCAGCCGACAAAACGTATTATACTATGCAACCCATAGTCTGTCAACATCATTTTTTTCCAGGAAAACCTTGTACTTAAACGTTTAATTTAAATTCCCAAAATAAAAACAGCCGATTGAAAGCGTTTAACGCCCCTGTACCAGCTGTTTTTATGTCCTGCTAAAAATCTTATTTTATAATTATAAAATTAATTTGTAATTATAATCATAAATTTGAAAATCAATTCCTAATTTCAAAAATATTCCCACACAACTTATCTGTCTGCGCCCATGTACCTGCTTAGTGAATATGTAAGCCAGAAGCAAGCAAGCAAAATAAAAAAATTCAACATATAATCAAGAGTGAAATTAAAACCCGGAAAAATGGAAAAAATTGATCCAATTACAAGTCCCAATATAGTGTAGTAAGTATAACCGTATGCTTTTTGAAATAGCATTGAAATCAGTTTTGCAAACAATAATATGCTCAGGCCGAATCCTATGCCCAGGTAGAAAATCATAATTATATCTATGTTTGAAATTGCTCCGATAACAGCTTCATATGCCCCTATGTACATCAGGACTATTGATGCGCTGATTCCTGGTATAATAGTACCAAATCCGATTATTGCTCCATAAATAATTAAATAAACAGGAGTTGTCTGAACATCCCTGATTATATTTACAGCATTGTTTTCCAGATATGTAAGCAGTATTGTCAGGAACAAGGATAACAGAAAGAGAACAATATATTTATTTTTAAACCCTCTTCTGTTGGCTTGTTTCACAACAGAGGGCAATGTTCCAAGCATAAGTCCCACGAAAGCAAACCTTACTTCTGTTTCATAGAAATTGAACAGGTATTCGATTAATCTGCTGAAAACCAATATTCCAGCAACTCCTCCAATTCCGACGGGCAAAAAAAACAAAAGATTTTCCTTAAAGTTTTTGCTCAAATGTGCAATGAAATTTGCAAGCTTGTCATATAATCCAAAAATTACTGCCAGCGCTCCACCGCTCACCCCCGGGGCTATGGCGCCTGCTCCCATTGCCAAACCTTTTAAAAATCCAATAATAAAATTCATCCTCAACACCTCATTTAATTTGTGCCACCATTACATTATACAAAAAAATGCCAATTATATCAACCTTAAATGCTTTCATGTTCAAAACAAACTATAAGCCTTACAAGAAAACATTTTCATATTTCTTTGACTTCCTTTTGAATTATTGGTATAATTATAACAATGATGCATAAGTTGCTAATTTTAACAGGAGGTTAATATGTTTAAAAATTGTGAAGAACTGAGGCATTACATCCAGGAACACGACGTGAAGATGATTGATTTCAAAATGATTGATTTAGCCGGACGCTGGCGTCATCTCACCATACCTGCCGAAAGGTTCACAGAAGAAACACTTGCAAGCGGAATAGGCTTTGATGCTTCCAACTATGGTTTTGCGCCTTTGGAAAAAAGCGATATGGTTTTTATTCCTGATTTAACATCTGCTTTCACCGACCCCTTCTGCCCGATCCCTACCATAAATATGATAGGAGATGTATATGTCATTGGCAATCCACACAAGACATTTGATCAGGACCCTCGAGTAATTGCAAGAGCAGCAGAAGATTACCTGCGCTCAACAGGCATTGCTGATGAAATACGCATTGGACCTGAATTTGAATTTTTTGTATTTGATCATGTGAGTTATGAAACATATCCTCAAAAAACAGGCTTCAGAATTGATGTGAGACAGGCAGACTGGAACAGCGGCATGGATGATGAAAACTTAGGATTCAGTGTTCCTCACAAAGGAGGATATCACATTGATGTTCCACTAGATGATCTTTACAACTTAAGAAACGAAATTTGCATGCTTCTTGAAGAGCGAGGAGTAAAGGTCAAGTATCATCACCATGAAGTTGCAGGACCAGGACAAGTTGAAATTGAAGTTGAATTTGGAAATCTTAAAGAAATGGCTGACAAAACAATGCTTGTAAAATATATTGTAAGGAATGCAGCCTTCAAGGCCGGTAAATCCGCTACATTCATGCCAAAGCCAATATATGGTGAAGCAGGCAGCGGTCTTCATGTTCACATGCATTTGTTTAAAGACAACCTGCCCGTTTTTTATGAAAATGGAGGTTACGCTGATTTAAGCAACACTGCCATGTACTTCATAGGCGGAATACTTAAACACGCTCCAGCAATAAGCGCCCTGGCCAATCCCTCAACAAACAGCTATAAAAGACTTGTTCCGGGCTATGAAGCTCCAGTGAACATATGCTTTGCTAGTTCCAACAGAAGCGCAGTCATAAGAATACCAGGATATGCAGTTAAGCCTGAGAAAAAACGTTTTGAATACAGGGCAGGTGACGGAACAGCAAATCCTTACCTGGCATATTCAGCGATGCTTATGGCAGGAATTGACGGTATATTAAATAAAATAGATCCAGTTGAAGGCGGATACGGACCTTATGATGTGAATTTGTACAACCTTCCTGAAGAAGAAAAACGAAAAATCAAATCTCTTCCTTCAAGTTTGGATGAAGCCATTTCAGCCTTAGAAAATGATCATGAATTTTTGCTGGCAGGCGGTGTATTTCCAAAACGACTTCTGGAAATCTGGGCTGAACAAAAAAGAAAGGAAGCAAAAGCCGTTTCTCTTGTGCCAAACCCGGCAGAATTTGGAATGTACTACGATTTATAACTAAATTCCGGGGACGTACCTTTCAATAAACATATAAATAATGCTCTCATAAGATTAGTCTTAAGAGAGCATATTTTATTGGTCTATTTATTTTAAATTCCCCACAATTGTCAGCAGTTTCCTTCATACACATATTTCAATTTTTTTCTGGCAATGTCAGCAAGCCTATAAACTTTTTTCACTTCCGTCGGACTTTTGTCCTGCATTTTATAGCATGGGAAAAATCTTGAAATGTGAAGAGGGATATTTACATTTATGCTGGCAATGAATTTTGACAAGCTTTCAATTTCTTCGACCCTGTCGTTTTCATCCGGTATTATGAGGGTTGTAACTTCTACGTGACTTGATTCTGCTGCTAAAGCTATAAAATCTTTCACCGTTTCAAGGTCTCCGCCTATTTTTTTGTAAAATTCATTTGTGAAGCCCTTCAAATCTATGTTGAATGCATCAATTAAAGGCATTATTTCTTTCATTGGCTCCCTCAGGAAACAGCCGTTTGTAACAACGACGTTTTTCAGGCCCTTTTCCTTTGCAAGCTTTGAACAGTCTCTCACATATTCATAACCCACAAGAGGTTCGTTGTATGTGTATGCTATGCCGATGTTTTTTCTTGGAATCAAGTCAACAGCAGCCATAACCAGGTCCTCCGGCGACACATAGCGCGTATTTGATTTTTCTTTTGAAGACATGGAAATTTCATGGTTCTGGCAAAACTGACACTTTAGGTTGCATCCGAAACTTCCCACGGATAATATTTTACTTCCAGGGTTAAAGCGCATCAATGGTTTTTTCTCTATGGGGTCCAGCGCAATACTCGTTAGTAGACCGTAATTTATGGGAATAATTTTTCCTTCCTCATTGCTTCTGGCTCTGCAAAGACCTGTCTGATGTTCATCAAGGCTGCAGAGATGCGGACATACACCGCATGTGATTTTCATTTGTGCCTCACCACCTCGAACCGCTCCATGGAATAACTGTCATCTTCTGATATTCCTGCCTTTTTTAGTGCAATATTAACCTGTTCTGAAGGTGTGTTTATTCCTTCAAGATTCGGCAGCAAAAGCCCTCTTCTGGTGCCCTTGGTCACAATAACGCCGTAACGCTTAGGGTCCAGTTCATCCATTGACTTTATTGCTTCAGGCTCCCCAAGAACATCCACACTGTAAATAATCCTTGGAAGCTCTTCCTCACTTACAGGATAAAACCTTGGATCCTCCAGGCCGGCGCTTATGGCATTTTGAATGATTTCATCTGCAATACAGGACGTGGTAGGTGCAATTGTTCCAATACATCCTCTCAGCTGTCCGTCAAGCTTCAGGGAAACAAACACTCCTGCCCTTTTGTTTAAAAGTTCATCATCAAGATCATCCTCTTTTTTAATTTTTTTATGATATGAAACATAGCTTTCAAGAGTTTTTCTTGCAAGCCTTACATAACTGTCTTCTTCATTTTTTAGGTTTTCAAGTCTTGACTGTTCTGCCTTTTTATAAACTTCATCGAAGTGTCTTTTTGTGTCTTCGCCTGTAACCTGGTATGCAGCAACCGCATATCCCACTCCAAAAGGCCCTTCATATGACAAAAGTTCTGATTTTATTGATTTGCCGTCAAGAGCACCTGCCATGGTTATAAATGACCTTAGTCCGCATTCTGCAGCGGATTCGCAGAATTCCTGGTCAAACTTCATAAATTTAAAAAAATCTCCGCTTTTCATGGCTTGAGTAACCTCACGATCAAAAACAGGACCTTCTTCACTGTAGCCATACGGCCCTTCATCCTTAAGCATGTGTGACAAATCTCCGCTTGCTATGAACACTACATTTTTGCTGTTTTCCTCTGAAACTTGACTAATTAATTTTCCAAAGCGGTAGTGGTCTGAATAAGTCAGTCCTGATATGGAAATTCGTACAAGCTTGTAATCCTTGAAATATTTGTTTACAAAGTACAATGGAACCATGGTTCCATGATCAAGATTCTTGTTTTTTTCTCCCAGCGTTCCTGCCGGAATGTTGTTTTTCTCAGCCAGCAGGGACAGTTGCTTTACAAAATCTGTGTCATATTCAACTTCCATGCCAATCTGATCATAGCCAAATTCCTTAAAGCTGCCCTTTGCTCCTTTTCCAGGTGAAATATGGATATAATCTGAATACATAATGGAATGAGGGGTTGTCAAAATAATTGTATCGGGTTTGATTTCTGCAATTCTATGAGCAATCTTTTCATAAGCATCAACTGTCTTTTTAATTTTAATTTCCTGCCCTCCGCCTATTTTAGGAATTATCAGAGGTGGATGCGGCACAATGAAAGCTTCTGTTATTGTCATTTTTTCACTCCTTTATTAGAGTATTTATTTATATTATTATACCTATTTTGCGTGGTTTAAACAACTTCAGCACCTTAAATTTAAATTTTATTAAAATAAAAGAGCGGATATGTCCGCTCTATGAGTTACTTTAAACATCT
>NZ_JAJUJR010000191.1 GCF_029265225.1 Sedimentibacter sp. | reverse complement strand
AGTTGAAAACATCAATGAAAAAGCAAAGAAATTTGCAGACAGCATAAAAAAATGCACCGTTAAATAAAGTATTAAATATAATTAATTAAATGACCGGGAGTAATAATGCACAACATAAAACTAACACAAGTAGTAAATGCAGGTTTGTTAATCGAAGGAACGCATAAGAAAATACTGATTGACGGCATACACAATGTGAAAACTCATGAGTGGAGCACCGTTGATAATGAGCTTATGGATTACATAATATATGGCAAGGGAAAGTTTCAGGACATAAATTATCTGTTGTTCACACATCAGCACAGCGATCATTTTAATCTTGAAAAAACCTGTGAATACATAAGAAACAATAAAACAGAACATCTCATAACTACAAGATTAAATGACACACAATTATTCATGACAGATTTATTGATGGAATTGGATAAGGACTATTATGAACCAGGTGATTTTGACTTTAACAATGTGAAAATAAAATACATAAGAACTAAACATCTGGCACATGAAAAAGTTGGAATAGACCATTATGTATATATTGTAGAAATCGACAATAAAAGAATATTATATTTAGGTGATGCTGATTTCTGCAAGACTGAATTAACAGAAATTTTAAAAGGCATTCACATCGACGTGATGATAGCCCCGTTTATTATTGTAAATTCAACAATCGGCAGAAGATTTGTAACAAACATATCTCCGAAACTCCTGATTATTAACCATCTTCCAGGCAGTGAAGATGATAAAAACAACTACAGAAACATAATTGAAGCGAATGTTGCAAAGTACAAAAATGAAATGCCAAAGACTGTAATTTTTCAAAATTTATATGATGAAGCAACTATAACCAACCAGTGTAATGACTAATTACTTCAAAAATTTGTTGAAATCCTTAAGCATAAGCTCAAGGATTTTTTTATTGTTCAAATATTTTATGTTGACATAATTTAGTTTGTTGGCTATAATAAATAAAACGATATACTAAATCGATTTACTTATTCAATTTATAATATGTTATAACAATTAAGGAGGGTATTAAATGTCTAAAATTAAAAAAACCATGGATGGTAATGAAGCAGCAGCATATATATCTTATGCATTTACAGAAGTTGCAACAATTTATCCTATTACTCCTTCATCTCCAATGGCTGAAGCAGTTGATGAATGGTCTGCAAAGGGAAAGAAAAATTTATTTGGACAGACAGTCAAATTAGTTGAGATGCAATCAGAAGCAGGTGCAGCAGCGTCTATGTTCGGTTCACTTGAAGCTGGTTCCATATCTACAAGCTATACTGCATCTCAAGGCTTAGCACTGATGATTCCAACCATGTATAGAATGGCAGGACAGCTGCAGCCGGGTGTTCTTCATGTCAGCGCGCGTACGTTGGGTACTCATGCGGTTTCAATTTACGGAGATCATTCAGATGTTATGGCATGCAGACAAACAGGATTTGCTTTCATTTCAAGCGGAGGCGTTCAAGAGGTAATGGATTTGTGCGGTGTCGCTCATTTAGCTGCCATAGAAGGACGCATACCATTTTTGCATTTCTTTGATGGATTCAGAACATCACATGAATTACAAAAAATAGATGTCATAGATTATAAAGATTTAGAAGCAATGCTGAACAAAGAATCATTGAACTATTTTAAAAAGAACTCCTTAAATCCAGAAAGACCTGCTCAGCACGGCTTTGCGCAGAATCCGGATTCATATTTCCAGACAAGAGAAGCAAGCAATGTTTATTATGATAAATTACCATACATTGTTGAAAGCTATATGAATAAAATTAACAAATTAACCGGAAGAGATTATAGGTTATTCAATTATTACGGAGCAGAAGATGCTGAAAATATAATAATTGCCATGGGTTCAGTAAATGGTGTAATCAAGGAAACAATTGATCATCTGAATTCAAAAGGAGAAAAAACCGGTTTCTTGCAGGTCCACTTGTATAGACCGTTTTCTGTT
This sequence comes from Sedimentibacter sp., assembly GCF_029265225.1. Lineage (GTDB taxonomy): Bacteria > Bacillota > Clostridia > Tissierellales > Sedimentibacteraceae > Sedimentibacter. The sequence goes on along the minus strand of NZ_JAJUJR010000191.1, from coordinate 2,918 downwards.
GAACATTTCTTAAAAGAAATACCTTCCACAGTTAAAAGATTTGCTGTATTGGACAGAACAAAAGAAACAGGCTCCATAGGTGAACCTTTATACCTTGATGTATGTGCTGCATATGCCAACAAATCCGATGCTCCTGAAATATATGGCGGAAGATACGGTTTGTCTTCAAAAGATGTGGACCATGCGCAAATAATGGCTGTATACGAAAACCTCAAGCAGAAAGAAGTTAAAGATCACTTTACGGTTGGAATAATTGATGATGTTACATTCCGTTCTTTACCTGTACGAAATGATGTAGTTATAAGCAATCCTAATATTGTTAACTGCAAGTTCTGGGGATTAGGCTCAGACGGAACGGTAGGAGCAAACAAAAACTCCATAAAAATCATCGGTGATAATACAGACAGGTATGTACAGGCATACTTTGAATATGATGCAAAAAAATCCGGCGGTGTAACAAAGTCAAATTTACGATTTGGTACAGAACCAATAAGGGCAAGCAATGCTGTTAACAGAGCAGATTTTATTGCATGTCACAACCAGTCCTATATTGATAAATTTGATATTGTAAATGAAATAAAGACGGAAGGAACATTCCTTTTAAATTGCAGCTGGACTAATGAAGAATTAAATGAAAAACTTCCAAATAAAGTTAAAAAATATATAGCTGAAAACAGTATCAATTTCTATACAATTGATGCAACCAGCATTGGAAAAGAAATTGGTTTAGGAAACAGAACAAACACAATACTGCAGTCAGCATTCTTTAAACTGGCAAATATCATCCCTATGGAAGATGCTGAAAAATATATGAAGGACACTGTTGTAAAATCATACGGCAATAAAGGTGATGAAGTATTAGCAATGAATTTTGCCGCAGTAGAAAGAGGATATCAAAGCTTAAATAAGGTAACTGTCCCTGAAAGCTGGAAGTACCTTGTATGTGAAGAAGAGGAATTGGACATGAGTCTGCCTTCATATGTGAGAAACATTCAAATGCCTATAAATGCATTTAAGGGAGATTCACTTCCTGTAAGTGCTTTTGTTGAGCATGCAGATGGTTCTATGCCTCTTGGTACAAGCAAGTATGAAAAAAGAGGAATAGCAGTTGATGTTCCTGTATGGGAAAAGGATAAATGCATTCAATGCAATCAATGCTCATACGTATGTCCTCATGCTGCCATAAGACCATTCCTTCTTACAGAAGAAGAAAAGAATAATGCACCTGAAAGCTATAAATCAAAATCTGCAACTGGAAAGGGTATGGAAAAATATCTTTTTACCATACAAATAGACCCTATGGATTGTACAGGCTGCGGAAACTGTGTTGAGACTTGTCCTGCCAAAGAAAAAGCTCTCCACATGGAAAGCCTGGAATCACAAAAGGGAGAAATGATAAATTGGGAATACTCATTGAATTTATCCTATAAGGAAAATCCTATGGACAAATTCTCTGTTAAAGGAAGCCAATTTGAACAGCCGCTGTTAGAGTTTTCAGGAGCTTGCGCAGGCTGCGGTGAAACTGCATATGCAAAATTATTGACTCAATTGTTTGGAAACAGAATGTATCTTGCAAATGCAACTGGATGTTCACAAGCATGGGCATCAATGTTCCCGACAACTCCGTATACAACAGACAAAGATGGCTTTGGCCCTGTATGGACTAATTGCTTGTTTGAAAACAATGCTGAATTAAGTCTTGGCATGTTCCTTTCCGTACAACAGCAAAGAGAAAAACTGGCAATGGAAATAACTAAATTACATGATAATTTAGATGACTTGAAGGCAAAAAAGGTGCTGTCGGATTGGCTGGAAAACAAAAATGAAGGAAACGGCACATTTGAATTCAGTAAAGCGGTTATAGATTTATTGAATAATATTGAAGTAAATGATGAACTGTCTTCTTCTAAGGACTATGTATTAAATAACAAGGAACACTTAACTAAAAAATCCATGTGGATGTTCGGCGGTGACGGTTGGGCCTATGACATCGGATTTGGCGGATTAGACCATGTGCTGGCTTCAGGAGAAGATGTAAATGTGCTTGTGGTTGACAATGAAGTTTATGCAAATACAGGCGGTCAATCTTCAAAGGCTACACCAACAGGTGCAGTTGCATTATTTGCATCATCCGGTAAAAAGACAGCTAAAAAGGATTTAGGCTTGATGGCAATGGCATATAAAAATGTATATGTTGCTAAGGTTGCTCTGGGCGCAAATATGAATCAGCTGGTTAAGGTTATTAAAGAAGCTGAAGCCTATAAAGGGCCTTCAATTATAATTGCATATACTCCATGTATAAATCATGGTATATCAAAAGGAATGAAATGTTCAGTAAAACAATCAAAGGAAGCAGTTGAATCAGGTTACTGGAATCTTTACCATTACAATCCTGAGCTCATTAATGAAGGGAAAAATCCTTTCGTACTGGATTCAAAGGAACCTGAAAAATCATATAAGGAGTTTGCTATGGGAGAGGTAAGATATTCTTCATTGTTCAGAACATTCCCTGAGGAAGGCAAAAAACTTTTAACAGAAGCAGAAAAAGAAGCTAAAGATAATTACGAAATGTATAAGAGCATGGCAGAATAACACTACAATATATTGCGAGGATAATAATGAAAGAAAATAAAAAAATTAATTTTAGCTCAGTTGAGTGGAGGGACGGTCAGCAGTCATATTATGCAACAAGATTTAAAACAGAAGATATGCTGCCGATACTTTCCAAAATGGATGAAGTAGGCTATGATTCCATGGAAATGTGGGGAGGCGCAACATTTGACGTGGCTATCAGATACCTGAATGATGATCCGTGGGACAGGGTGAGAGAATTTAAAAAATATGTTAAGAAGACACCTTTAAGGATGTTGTTGAGAGGTCAAAACTTAGTAGGATATACACAATATCCTGATGACATT
>NZ_JAJUJR010000050.1 GCF_029265225.1 Sedimentibacter sp. | reverse complement strand
AGGACAATTCTCATTTTAGTGTTTATTATTTCTCTTGAAGTGAGCGTCTGGTCAAGCTCCAGGTCTCCTATGATGTTTCTCAGTGTTGTTGCTGAAAGATTTTCAATGGCAGACATTGGCCTGTCAACGCCGTATGCGTAAAATTTTGGATCTGTTATCTGAAAAAATATGACAGTGTCTATCTGCATTGTTACATTATCCTTTGTGATAACCGGCTGAGGCGGAAAATCCACTACCTGTTCCTTAAGAAGAACCTTCTTGGCAATCTTGTCTATGAGCGGAAGCTTCACATGAATTCCAACTCCCCATGTTGACTGATATGCTCCAAGCCTTTCAATAACATATGCATTTGCCTGTGGAACAACCCTGATGTTTGTTGCCACCAGCACAATCAAAACCATTAACAAAAATACAAAACCTATATAACCACCCATAATTCCCTCCTATTTTCTTTCAACTATGAGTTTTACACCCACAATTTTCTTTATAACAACCACTTCACCTTGTGCTATTACTTCATTGTCAATGGAGCGCGCTGACCATACCTGGCCTCCGACCTTCACTGTTCCTTCATTGTTCATGTTGTTGATTTCAGAATCGACCTTGGCATATTCACCAATAAGGCTTTCAGCGTTGGTCCTTGTTTTTCCGACCTTGAGGTTTTTTACAACGACCGGTCTTGTTAGAAACAAACATAATATAGATACCAGAAGGAACACAATTATCTGCACTTCTATGCCGGCTCCTGCAAAATACACAATCCAAGCAGCCACCCCTCCAATGGCAAACCAAATCGTGGTGAGACCCATTGTGAAAGCTTCGATTGCCAAACACGCAGCTATAATAAGAAGCCACGCCCAACTAATATATTCCATAACATTCCTCCTCTGCCTATATTATTATATACCACTTTTCATTGAAGGTAAACATTTTTCACTATTATTAATCAATAATACCGCTCAAAGTCTGATAAGGGTTTACATATGAGTTATAGATGCTCACAGCATAATGAAGATGAGGACCTGTGGAAAATCCTGTTGTGCCTACCGTTCCTATTATGTCACCTTTTTTTACCTTCTGCCCCTTTACCACATCTATGGTGTCCAGGTGGTAATAAGAAGTGAACAGACCCATTCCATGGTCTATTACAACGGTGTTTCCGGGTGACAAAAGGCCTTCCATTGCAAATGTTACGATACCATTGTTGGGAGCAGCAACAGGCGTTCCCTTGGCTGCTGCCAGATCTAGACCAGAGTGCCTTGAGGATGACCTTTCGTTATTCACAAATCTTATTTCAGCAAAGTCAGTTGTCAGTTCTCCTTCAACAGGCATTGCAAATGTTCCTTCCCAGAGTTTCTCTTCTGATGACACGGTTCTTGCAGGCTTAACAAGCTCTGCAAATTCAAGGATTGCAGCGCTGTCGTTGTTTGACTGGTTAAGGTTTTCGTCCACCGTAAGGTACTGTGTCTTGAAAGACTTATCTTTCACTGTCAGAGTTTTTTCAATTGTGTATTCTAAAGCATTGCCCTTCTTAACCTTGACAGTAAGCTTGTAGTCTCCCGCAGCAGTATTTAAGTCTATGGGACTTATGTACACATTTTTATCCTTGTAAAGGTATGTATTGGTTTCAACTTTCACTGCATCTGTCTGTATTGAAACTGTTTCATCATCATTGAGGTTATCAATCTGCACTATTAAAATATTGCCCGGGTAATTTTCTCTGGTCACTATTGATACATCAGCTTGTTTGTCAATAAAAGCAGTAAAATTTGCAGTGCTGCTTCCGTAAAAATCCGAATTTTGTTTCATGAGCCACTGTGCCTGACATTCTATGTAATATTCTCCGTCTGCCTTCACATTTGCCAGAACCTCTGCAGCCGATGAACCTGCTGCTTTTAGATTTCCCTGTGAATAAAGCCTTATAACCTGGCTGTCCGGATTAGTCTCATATTTGAAGTCAATGACATCACCATCCTGAATAAGCAGTTTCCCTCCTTCAATGTCTGAAGTTTTAAGAGTCCCCTGCTTCTTCACGTAATGACCATCTATGTCCTTGTATGTCCAATCATACTTTATATCCGGAGTCAGCTTTTTGCCGTTTAGTTCAACGTGTGATTCATAAATGGTGTTGTCAACATATATATATGAAAATACTTCATTCAAAAAAAGCACATGTGCTTCCTTATCTCTGATTTTGTACAATTCGTCGTCCTTGGTCACGTATGCAGCCTTGTTTTTCACGTCAAAATAAAGTTTGTGCGTATTTGAATCAGAGCCTGATATGAGATTTATTTCAAAGGGAAAAAAATCAGTTGTTTCAGTCTCGGTTTTTTCTATTTTATTCAGAGCATCCATTATGGATTTTGCATCACTGCTGTCCTTTGCAATCACAATGCGCTCATTGTTAACGGTATTCACGGCTTCTATCTGGTCTATGCTTGAAATGGATAATTTGCAGCTGGCTGCAAACAAAGCGGAAAACAGAAGCAAAATTAATATTATTTTTTTCATAATACCTCCTTTTCCGTTAGTTTTTGTTATAAGCATTGTTTTATACATTATATTTAGCAGGCTGCATTTTATTCAGTCTATGTTATCTGAACAGATGCATAAGAGGAAACATTCCAAGGAGTATTATTTCAATTTTCAAAACCCTCATGTAAGCCTGATTATCCCCAAAATCAAAATATTCTCCTGTTATGGAATCAAGTACATCTGTACGGTTTGAAAATGATGAATACCTGTCGTTCAGTTCATAAAATTTGCTCATTTCTTCAAATATACGCCTGGATTCTATGGTATTGCCAAACTCAGAAGGTCTGTCAAGTATTCTGGCGCTTTCTATTGTCATGTACTTGAATCTTATGCATTTTGCAATTGTTGGAATGACTTTTTTCCTGTCTGCCCTCAGCCTTCCCTTGTTAAGATGCAGTATGAAATTGTCTGCTTCATCCAGCACTGCTGAAAGTTCAGACTCAATTTTGCTCAGTTCTGTTGACTTTGCAAGAATGCTTGCAACTATGTCATCAATGTTTTTGTTGTACAGAAATTTTTCTTCAGCATCCTCCCACAAAGCTGCATAACCGTCATCTCCCACGATTATGGTGTGGGTTTCGTAATAACGGGACAGCAGTTCCAATCGTGCATCAGTAAGTTTGTTCAGATATTCCATGAACACATGGGATTCGTTTATATCGAAATTCAAAAATGTAATGCATCCGTATCTGTAAAGGTACACTGCCTTGTTGGGTGAAGCGTATTTCAGTATCTTTTCAACTTCACTGCTGCTTATTTTGACAAATTCCTTCCATCCGACATCCTGCTTTATGTTGAAATATGATGCAAGCTGCATTATGGGAAGTTTCTTGCCTGCCTTGAATGAGTAAAAACTTAATGTTTTCATAGTCCACCTACTTGAACAAATCAAGAATCATAAGAACAACTTCAACAACAATTAGGATTACAACAATCCACTCCATGAACACTCCCCTCATGGAATGGCTGATGGACCCAAGACCGTCAACGATGCTTTTCAATATTTCAGTCTTGCTTTTAATTACTTCATATCGGTCATTCAGTTCAAAAAACTCAGACATTTTTTCATAAAAATGTGCTGCTTCACTGTTTGTCCACGTGATATCAGGCTTGTCGAGTATCATTATGTATGCTATGGTGTTGTATTCGTGGCGTACAATTCTGGATGTTGTCTTTGCAAGTTCCTTGTTTCCAATATTCAGCTTTCCCTTTTCAAGGTTGTCTATTTTTCCTTCTATGTTGTCGAGGATTTTTCCAAGTTGATGTTCAATTCTCTCCAGCGCCACAGATTTGGCAATTATTATTGAAATGAGTTCTGCATAAAAAAGTTCCTTGTCAGGTATCTGCACATAGCTGTCGGTGAACTCCATTTCTTCACCTTCTGTAAAGTGGAGGTTGTAGTCATCCTTGAACGTATCATAATGCTCAATGTCGATATCAGTCTTTATGCTTTTCAGGTACTTCATTAAAATTTCAGTATGCTTCTGATTTGAATTTACAAAAACAATGCTTCCGAATGAAAACACAAGAACCTTTTCATCCACGCCGGAACCTTCGCCAGTTATTCTTTCAAGAACAGCGTCCTGAAGTATCAGCGGTTCCTCCCAGGTATACTTTTTTTTGATTCCGCATTCCACGGCAATTTTGTTAAGGTCGATTTCATTTGTTATGGCATAGGTTTTAAACTCTAAATTGTTCATAATGCACCTCTTTCTATCAGATAAAATCCAATATTATATATACCCCGATTTTTGTTAACTATAACACTTCTTCCACATAATTCATTTTAATGCAATTTTTAATTATATGCAACAAGAACCTGGCATAAGCCAGGTTCCTGAATATATGTTATCTTTCTTCTCTGAAGTAATTGATGCCGCAGCTTGCAGGCTGTGAGTTTTCCTTGGATTTTCTTATTGATGTTATTACAAGCACCAAAGCCGTAATTACAAAGGGCAGCATGTCATAAAACGCATTTGGTATTGTAATCCATGTTTTCGGGAAGTAATATTTTAATATGTTGAAGGCTCCGAATATGAAGGAACCGAAAATTGCCTTTGTAGGACTCCATGAAGCAAATATTACAAGGGCCACAGCAATCCATCCAAGACCATTTACAGAGTTGCTCATCCATACTCCTCCACATATTATCATGGAGCTGTAAGCTCCTCCTATGCCGCAGATGCCTCCACCAAGAAGAATGTTCAGATACTTGATTTTTGTTACCTTTATTCCGGCCGCATCTGCAGCTGCCGGATTTTCCCCAATGGCTCTTAAATTAAGACCCATCTTTGTATGGTTAAGGTAAATACCGCAAAGTATTGCCACAAGAATTCCAAGATACACAAATGGGTTGTACTGGAAGAACAGCTGTCCCACAACCGGTATGCTGCTTAATCCGGGGATGCTGATGTTGCTTATGGAAGCCGTGATTCCTTCAGGAAGCTTCAATGAGCTGCTTGCAGAATTCACAAGCATGTATTCGCCTACGAAGTTTGAAAGGCCTGTTCCGAATATAGTAAGGGTAAGACCGGTAACGTTCTGGTCAGCCATGAATGTAACCGTAAGAACTGCATAGATCAGTGCTCCAAGCATTCCTGCAGCAAAAGCTGCAATTAAGGCAACAATGAAGCTGTCAGTCAGCAGCCCTGCCATGAAGCCTGCACAGGCCCCCATGGCCATCATGCCTTCAACGCCAAGGTTTAAATGTCCTGCCTTTTCGCTCATTATTTCACCCAGCGTTCCAAACAAAAGGGGTGTTCCTGCAAATACTGCAGCTATTAAGAAGTTTAAAAACATGTTCATTAACGGGCACCTCCTTTTCCTCTTACAATGAATCTGTAACGGATGAAAAATTCACATCCAAGTATGAAAAACAATATTATTCCCTGCAGTACGGCTGCAGAGTATGTTGAAATACCATAGGTTGACTGCATGACACTGCTTCCTTTTTCAAGGACGCTGAACAAAAATGAAACCCAAAGTATACTTACGGGATTTAAGTTTGCAAGCCATGCCACAATGATTGCAGTAAAGCCTACACCTCCTGCAACTGAAGAAGCCAGGGTCATGTCAGAACCTGCTGACTGTATCATTCCTGTGATGCCGGCAATTCCTCCGCTCAAAATCATTGTGCGAAGAATTATTTTCTTAACATTCATCCCTGCATATTTTGCAGTGGATTGGCTTTCGCCAACAACGCTTATTTCATAGCCGTGCTTTGTATATTTCAAATAAACGTACACAACAATTACCAGTATGATTGCAATAATCCATCCGAACTGCACTCCCAGCACCTTGTCGATCTGAGCATTGGCTTCAAAACGGGCAATTTTAGGAAATCCTGATGAACCAGGGTCCTTCCATGGGCCGTCACGAAGAAATGATATGACGTGCAGAGCTATATAGTTAAGCATCAGCGTAAACAATGTTTCATTTGTTCCAAATCTTGATTTGAAGAATGCAGGCAGTAATCCCCACAAACCTCCTCCGATGAATCCTGCTGCAAACATTGCTGCAAGCAGCAAGGCGTGAGGCCAATTGCTGTGAAACAGCGCAAAATATGAAGAGCATATGGCTCCTATTATTATCTGTCCTTCGGCTCCTATGTTCCAGAAGCGCATTTTGAATGCCAGCGTAACACCAAGAGATGAAATCAGAAGCGGTATCATGAATTTTACTGTTGCCTGTATTGCCATTTTGCTTCTGAATGCACCCGATATGATTGTTCCGTAAAGTTCCACGGGATTAAAACCTATTAACAGAATGAACAAACCGCCTGCAAGAAGAGCCAGTGCAAAAGCGATTATTCTAAGCCTCATTGTTTCCCTTTTTGAACGTTCTGCAATTTTGACAGTACGAATAAGGGGTTCTTTTGTTCTTTTCATTTTCTCACTCATCCTGATCCGCCCCTTCCATGCTCTTTCCTGTCATCATGAGTCCTATTTCTTCTTTTGAGGTTGATTTTGCATCAACAATTCCTTTGACTTCACCGTGACATAAAACCATTATCCTGTCTGAAAGTTCAAGAAGAACATCCAGGTCTTCTCCTATGAACAATATTGCCACTCCCTTTTTCTTCTGCTCGTTCAGGAGGTCGTAAATAACATAGGATGAATTGATGTCAAGACCCCTTACAGGATATGCAGTTATGAGCACATTGGGATTTGATTCAATTTCCCTTCCCAGAAGAACTTTCTGAACATTTCCTCCGGACATCATTCTTACAGGAGTGTCAACACTTGGAGTCACTATTTCCAGCTTCTTTTTCAATTCTTCCGACAATTTCCTGGAAGGTTTGTTGTCAATGAAGAATCCTTTATTTTTCTTGTATGATTTCAGCATCATGTTTTCAACCATGCCCATGGAACCCACAAGTCCCATGCCAAGGCGGTCTTCCGGCACAAAGCTCATGCTTATGCCCAGGTTTATAATTTCATCAGGGGTCTTGCCTATTATGTTTTCTTTGTTGCAAAGAACGGCCCCTTCCTTGACCTTCATGAGTCCTGCAATTGATTCACAAAGTTCCTTTTGTCCGCTTCCTGCTATTCCTGCCACTCCAAGAATTTCTCCGCTTTTGAGCTTGAAGTTTACATTTCTTAATGCATAAGTTCCGTCATCGTTCATTACTGATAAATCAACTGCCTTGAGAACCGTGTGTTTTTTTTCAATTTCCGGTCTTTCGATTTTTAAGCTTACGGGTCTCCCCACCATGAGTTCAGTAAGCTGTTTTTCATTTGTATCTTTTGTCGCCACCGTGTCAATGAGTTCGCCTTTTCTGAGTATTGACACGCGGTCGCTTATAGCCATAACTTCATTGAGTTTATGGGTGATTATTATGATTGCGCTTCCTTGTTCTTTCATTTTACGTAGTATTGCAAATAATTTTTCAATTTCCTGCGGCGTAAGAACAGCCGTGGGCTCGTCCAGGATCAGAATCTGAGCTCCCCTGTAAAGCACCTTTAAAATTTCCACTGTTTGTTTTTCACTTACTGACATGTTGTATATTTTTTTCTCCGGCTCAACTTCAAGTCCGAATTTGCTGCTGATGTTCTGAATTTTTTCCTTCAGTGCCTTTGGCTTAAGGTATTTTTCCTTTGTGCCCAGCACAATATTGTCCATTGCGCTTAAAACTTCCACAAGCTTAAAATGCTGATGAATCATGCCAATTCCAAAATCAATTGCTTCTGTTGGAGAGCTGATTGCAACTTCTTCTCCAGCTACGGAAATGGTGCCGTTGTCAGGATAGTAGATGCCTGACAGCATATTCATCAATGTAGTCTTGCCAGAGCCGTTTTCTCCAAGCAAAGCAAGAATTTCGCCATATTTGATTGTAAGGTTTATGTTGTTGTTTGCAACCACGCTTCCGAAGGTTTTTGTTATTCCCTTCAGCTCAATCGCATATTTTGTTCTGTATGAATTTGACATAATAACTCCTTATCCTATATTACATTATGCTTTTAAAGAAACAATAAGGGGTTAATATTAACCCCTTGCTGTTTGTGCTATTTAACTGCAAACTATTTTACTGTTACTGTCTTGTAATACCATTTGATATCGCCTGTAATTGTTGCATCGTCAAGAGTCTTTCCTTCTTCTCCAACTGTTTTTCCGTCATTTGTTTCGATAACGCCGTCAAATACGTTGAAGCTTCCGTCAAGAATTGATGCTCTTGCTGCTTCAATTGCTTCAGCTGTTCCTTCTCCTACTATGCTTTCATTGAGAGGTGCTATATCAACAAGGCCTTCTGCCATTCCGCCGTAGTAGTTTTCTCCTGTCCATGTTCCGTTGATTGCTTGCTCAACAGCCCATGTGTAATATGCTGACCAGTTCCATACTGCAGATGTCAAAGTAGCCTTAGGAGCATCCTTGGACATGTCTGAGTTGTATCCTATACCGAAAGCTCCTGCTTTTTCAGCTTCAAGCTGTGGGTTAGGAGTGTCGCAGTGCTGTGCTATTACGTCGCAGCCTTCTGCCAGCAATGCTTTTGCAGCATTTGTTTCTTCTTCTGGTGAGAACCAGCTGTTAGTTACTTTTACGTAAACTTTTGCATCCGGATTTACTGAATTAACTCCCATTGCAAAGGCATTGATGCCTCCTGTAACTTCTGAGTTATCCTGTCCCATTGCTGCAACATAGCCTATGAGGTTAGATTTTGTTTTTAAACCTGCTGCAATACCTGAAAGGTATCTTGCCTGATAAATTCTTCCGAAATAGTTGTTGAAATTTGCATCATTGCTTTTGTAACCTGTACCGTGTGAAAATATAACTTCAGGATATTCTTCTGCCAATGCTTCCATTGTGTCCATGTATCCCCAGCTTGTACCGAAAATTATGTTTGCTCCTTCTTCAATACATTCAAGGATTGCTGTTTCTGTAGCAGTAGGGTCTGTGTCATTTACGTTGTTCTTGCGGATTATCTGGCTGTCATCAAGTCCTAGTTCTTTCTGCATTCCTACTATTCCTTGATCATGTGCAAATGTGTATCCTGAACCATCTGCAGGGTTTCCTATGTGGATAACGCCGATTTTAATGTCTTCCTTGGCAATTGCAGGTAAAACACCTTTTGCTTCGGCTGGTTGTTCAGCTGCAGGCTTTTCTGCTGCCGGTTCTTCCTTAGCAGGTTCTTCAGTCTTTGCGCATGCTGTGAAAAGAGAAAGTGTCAATAAAAGTGTTAACATAATGCTGATAAATTTTTTCATTCTTGTCCTCCATAATTTTTTAAATAAAAAAATAATTTTTATATGAGAAATGGCGCCGCCTTTTCACATAATTCGATAAAAATCGCCGCGTTTTCATAAAATATGCACATATACGAACTATGTGCGCGGCTGTTACAAGATGAATTCAGCATCCAAATTTCTTCCGGAGCATATAAAAAGCGAATAGCATATATCTATCCGCATCATTATAATAGAAACTAGCTCTTCAATAGTCAAACAATTTACGGTTGTTCGGTAGAAACTTTGGACCCATATTATCCATATTATATTGATGCTGTGTATTTAATTATTGTTTTCAACTATTTAATTATAACTCATAAAACAGGAATAAGCAACAACATTTTTACAAATAATTTTCGTATTATTGTATAATTTGTTCGTTAAATTCCAAATATATTTCGTATTTCAAACTAAAAAGTTGCTCCGCAACTCCGCTATGGGGACCTACGTCCCCCTTCGGCGTAAAACCGCATACGCGTTTTTACTGAGCACCCCCCCTAACGGCAAGGACGTCCCGTCCTTTGCAATCCTCGTTTTTATATAATAGGAAAGAGAGCTTTCCTATTATATAAAAAATGGATTATTTTGTAATAATTCCCACGGGACAATGGTCGCTTCCGAAGATTTCAGGACAAATGAATGCATCTTCAAGTTCCTTCTCAAAGGACTTAGAAGTGATGAAATAATCCATGCACCATCCAATGTTTCTTTCCCTAGCCTTTGCAAAGTTTGACCACCATGAATACGCATCTTCCTTGTCAGGGTAAAAATATCTGAACGTGTCTGTGAACCCGGACTCTGTGAGAACAGTCATCTTTTGTCTTTCTTCATCCGTAAATCCTGCGTTCTTTCTGTTTGTTTTAGGATTTTTAAGGTCTATTTCCTTGTGGGCAACATTCAAGTCTCCGCACATTACAACAGTCTTTTTTTCATCAAGCTTAAGAAGGTAATTTCTGAAGTCATCTTCCCACTTCATTCTGTAATCAAGCCTTTCAAGTTCTCTTTTGGAATTGGGCGTATACACGTTCACAAGATAAAAATTATCGTATTCAAGAGTTATGATTCTTCCTTCCTTGTCGTGTTCTTCAATTCCCATCCCATATGAAACAGACAATGGTTCTATTCTTGAAAAAACAGCAGTACCAGAGTACCCTTTCTTTTCTGCATAGTTCCAGTATTCGTGGTAACCTTCCATGTCCAGTTCGATCTGACCTGCCTGCAGTTTTGTTTCCTGAAGGCATAAAATATCCGCATCAATCTGTTTGAATGCATCCATAAAGCCCTTATTTACGCATGCCCTCAATCCGTTCACATTCCATGACACTAACTTCATACAAATCTCCTTAAATGTAATTTAATCACTGCATAAAAAGTTGCTCCGCAACTCCGCTAGGGGGACCTATGTCCCCCTTCGGCGTAAAAATACTAACGTATTTTTGACTCCGCACCCCCCTTGACGGCAAGGACGTCCCGTCCTTT
>NZ_JAJUJR010000381.1 GCF_029265225.1 Sedimentibacter sp. | reverse complement strand
TATCAACCGGCACAAATAATGCATATCCTGAAATGCTTGAAGGAACAATTGCGGGAATTGCAGCTGCAGCAGTTGCTTCAAATCGTTTTGAAAAAGAAAGCTACGCAATCACTGACAAAAGAATAGAAATTTACAGGGATTCGAATCTTTTGGACATTGCCCTTGTTGATGCAGTAATTTCCAATGATCCTTTTGTGGGCTCCAGGGCAATCTGGGATATGGACAGCATTGAAAAAATATTTGTAACAAGAAGTCATCCGGCTTCAATTGGATTTTCATCTATTGCAGGATGCAAGACTATAATACATCAACACGATGATTTCGGAGCATATTTAGATATGAACACAAACACCGGCACAGTAACTGCTTCCATTGCAGCTGGAATGCTTGAAGAAGTTTCAGTGGGTGAGCCTGTTGTTCTTAAGCTTGATGAGGAATATGAGTATGTAGCCGATGACAGCGGCACCATTGCCCTTGACGGAGAAAGAGAAATAGAATTTTACAAAGGGCAGCGTTTCATATTTAAAATAACAAGGAACGGCCCTATACATGTTAATGTTGTGAAGGCACTTGAAACAGCACAAAAAAGCGGATTTTTTGAAAAGAAGAAGTAATGTAGACTTTATCATATCAATAAAGGTTATAGGCAAAATTTATGCTATAACCTTTTATATTATGGCGGTAAAACGGTAATTTAAAATTAATTGCTATGAATAATCATCCTTGTTCACTGGCATGATGAAAAGTTCTGTGCTGCTGTCAATTTCGGCATAAAATATGTCCTCTAATTTATAACCTTTCTTTTTAATTTCAAATTCCAGCCATTTTAAATCCAATCCCAGTTCATTTAAAGTGTCCTTGTTGACTTTTCCGCCGTTTATAACTTCAGTTGGGAAGTTTTTATTAGGTTTGAAAGATTTACCCGAATCCATTTTTGTAAAATTAAGATACCCAACTTTTTTTAATACAGTAAGTTCACCGTTGTTTTCAAGAACTGCATAATCAACTTCTTCTATGTTGAATATATTTATTTTTCTCAGCATCATATTAAGTTCATCCATATTGTACCTGGTTTTAGAAAGGGCTGATTTTACAATTTCGCCGTGTTTAATGAGGACTGTTGGACGGCCATCTGTCCAGTACCTGATTTTTACTGATTTTAATGTAAGATATTCCATCAATATGGTCAGGGAAGACCATAATATCAAAGAGTATATTCCATGCTCAAACTGCAGATTATTGTCTGTTGCCAGAGACGAGGCCATAGAGCCAATAGTTATGCCTGTAACATAATTGAAAAACGTAAGCTGGCTCAATTGTTTTTTACCCATGAAGCGGGTCATTACAAGAAGTACCAGGTAAGATGCAAAAACTCTCAATGTTAATTCAAACCACTGCATTTAATCACTCCGTTCTTTTATACTGCCAATTATTGTCCCTCTTAAAACATTTAATATTCATAATCAGCATCACTGCATAATTGTCTGTTTTTAAATTATTTTTAAGTTCGCAATATTCATACTTTAATACAGTGATTAAATCACAGAAAAAGTAATAATGAACGACTATAATTTAGAAAAATTATTTAAAGGAGTTAATATGTCATT
The DNA here is from genome assembly GCF_029265225.1 of Sedimentibacter sp. Taxonomy (GTDB): domain Bacteria; phylum Bacillota; class Clostridia; order Tissierellales; family Sedimentibacteraceae; genus Sedimentibacter. The sequence continues at coordinate 789 of NZ_JAJUJR010000381.1, read as the reverse complement.
ATTTGATTTTTTCTTAAAAAATGAAGTGGATCCAAAGGATTTAAAAGATAAAAACCTGAAGGTAAACAAGGGAAGATGTCCTCAAAATCACAAATGTCCTTCCGTGAGGGCCTGCCCTGTGGGAGCATTGACACAGGACAAATATGAAGCTCCTAAGATTGATCTGAAGAAATGCGTCAAATGCGGCAAATGTCTTAGAGTTTGCCCAACAGGAGCAATATCATTTCAATAACATAAAAAGAACAGAGAAAATTAATTCTCTGTTCTTTTCTTTAGATAAATGAATTGTCAGCAGGTTTCGATATGTTTTTAAGGGCCTGTTCTGCATTATCCTGAAGTTCTGGCTCGACGGAAATATCTCCAAGTGAAACCATTCCTACAAGACTTCTGTTTTCAACAACCGGAAGCCTTCTTATCTGATTTTCGCTCATAATTCTTGCAGCTTCATGTACGTCCATATCAGGGCGTCCCGATACAATATTTGTTGACATTACTTCACCGACAGTCTGGCGGCTTGTATTTTGTCCAGATGCAACAGCTCTTAATGTAATATCCCTGTCTGTTACGATGCCTATAACACCATTTTGACCGGTTATTGGTATTGACCCGATATTGTACTGCTTCATAAGCTGAGCCGCACTTTCAATTGAATCACCTTGATTTAAACTTACAATGTCAGTTGACATTATTTCTTTTAATTTCAAAAAAAATCACCTCCAAATATATAGTTCCCCTTGAAGATGTTTTTATTAATATAATTGCTTACTTAAATTTTTTATAATAAAATTA
>NZ_JAJUJR010000398.1 GCF_029265225.1 Sedimentibacter sp. | reverse complement strand
TATTGGGTCTGCGCTTACAACAAGTAGACTCTTGTTTTCATGTGCTATTGCTGCAACTGCTTCAACATCCTCAATTATTCCGAAAAAGTTAGGGCTTTGAACAATGACTGCTGCTGTATTTTTGTTTAGTTTTGATTTCAAATCATCCATATCAACCTGACCGTTATTGTATGCTGTTTCAACAACAGTCATGTCTCTGAACTTTGCATAGGTGTCAAGAACCTGGCGGCTTTCAGGATGCACGGATGATGCTATTAATATTTCTGTTCTTTTTGTTGCTTCACATGCCATTATGGCAGCTTCCGTCAATGCTGTGGCTCCGTCGTACATGGACGCATTGGCTACAGGAAGGTCTGTGAGTTCGCATATCATTGTCTGGTACTCAAATATTGCCTGCAGTGTTCCCTGGCTTATTTCAGGCTGATATGGAGTGTATGCCGTATAAAATTCCTGCCTTGAAATAAGCTGATCGATTGCGGAAGGAATAAAGTGATCATAAGATCCTGCGCCTAAAAAACATGCATAATCGTCGGTGTTTAAATTTTCCTTTGACAATGACTTCATATTATTTACAAGCTCCATTTCAGACTGAGCTTGAGGAATGTTTAATTTGGTTTTTAAATGAACTGAATTAGGAACAGCTTTAAAAAGAGATTCTATGTCTGGATAACCAATTTCCTTAAGCATCTGTTCTCTGTCTTCATCAGTATTTCCAATATATCTCATACACCCCTCCTTAATCACATATTTTTTCGTAGTCTTCTGCGCTCATGAGATTGTCTGCTTCTGAAGGATCAGACATTTCTACAGCAATAAGCCATGCTTCATAAGGTGATTCATTGATGAAACTTGGATTGTCGGAAAGACTTTCGTTTATTTCAACAACCTTTCCTGAAAGAGGAGAAAAAACTTCTGAAGCTGCCTTAACAGATTCAAGAACTATGCATTGTCCTCCTGCTTCAATTTCAGTATCAACTTCCGGCAGGTCAACATAAACAACATCTCCAAGGTGGTCCTGCGCATAGTCAGTGATTCCTATATAAGCCTTATTTCCTTCTACCTTTACCCATTCATGTGATTCTGAATACTTTAATTCGCTTAATACTTTCATAATATCCTCCATATAATTGATTTTGTAATGATGAACCAATTCATCAAATAATAAACATTGTTATAATTTAATTTACCAAATATTTTTACCTTTAAACATTTCTCTTCATTAAAGAATCATCAGACTATTGACAACCTTCGACACTGTCATCCTGAACGATAGTGAAGGATCTCATCTTTTGAAAACATGAGATTCTTACGTCTCGCCTCAGAATGACAACTTCCATATATTAACGTTACAATATGTTTTATATTGCCCTTAGTTTTTCTTATATTTTTTAGTGTAAAAAGGTTTCTTTATTACTTTTGCCTTCAGGTTTTTGTTTCGTACGGATATTTCTATTTCAGTGCCTTCCTTTGCATATTCAGCTTCAATTAATGCAAGCCCAATGTTTTTCTTAAGGGTAGGAGAAAAGCTTCCTGTTGTAACATGGCCGATTTTTCTTCCTTCAGCAAACACTTCATAGTGGCTTCTTGGAATTCCTCTGTCAACCATTTCAAATCCAATGACTTTTCTTTTGAGCCCTTCTGATTTTTGATTTGCAAGTGCTTCTTTTCCTATGAAATCTTCCTTGTTGAGCTTTACAAAAAATCCAAGTCCTGCTTCAAGAGGAGTTATATCCTTGTCGATTTCCTGTCCGTAAAGCGGAAGTGCAGCTTCGAATCTAAGGGTATCCCTTGCTCCAAGACCGGCAGGCACAAGTCTGTGTTCTTTTCCTGCTTGGAGTATCAAATCCCACATCTTAGGTCCGTCATCAGCTTTAAAGTACAGTTCGAATCCATCTTCGCCTGTATATCCGGTTCTTGAAACTATTGTGTTAAATTCACCGACTTTGACATCACCCAAAAAGTGATAAAATTCAATTTCATTTAAGTCCACGGAAGACAGCTTCTGCAAAATGTTTTGGGCTTCCGGTCCCTGCAGTGCCAGCTGGGCATAATCATCAGATACATTTTTTATTTCGATATTCCCAAAAGACTGTGACAAAAGCCACTCAAAATCCTTTTGTGTATTGGATGCATTTACAACCAGAAGATAATCTGTGCTGCTGTACTTGTATACCAAGAGATCATCTACAACTCCCCCGTCAGGATAACACATTGGAGTATATGCGATTTGATTGTCATCAAGCACCGAAATGTCGTTTGTAACAATCATCTGCAGATATTT
>NZ_JAJUJR010000023.1 GCF_029265225.1 Sedimentibacter sp. | reverse complement strand
GTCAAAAGTAATTTTGCCATAAACCTAAACATGATAGATCATGTTTTTTGTTATACTGTTGCTTCAGTTTCCTCAGCATCACCGGGGTTTTCAGTTTCCTGTGTTGCACCGCTTGTTCCGTCGGTTTGTTGTGTAGCACCGCTTGTTCCTTCAGGCATCTGCCTGTCACCCTTAAAACCAGCCGGTCTTTCACCTTCCGGCATTACCGGCATTTCACCGTTTTGCATTCCCGGTTTTATTCCACGGCATCCGCCTTGTCCCGGCTGTCCAAAGCCTCCCACTGTAACTTCTTCTCCTGTTTCAGAAATAGTCATGATGTTTTTTGTGAGTGTGAAATCAGCTGTCTTTGTATCCTGAGAATACAGCTGGTATGCTGCGTCAATTTTCAAATCAGGTGAACTTACAAGTATTGCCTGGAAAGACTTTGAAGGTGTTGATTCAACAATAGTGTTTCCGTTTCCATCAAGGATTTTAACTGTAGTTCCTGCCTGCTGAATCTGAGAATAGCTGATGAGCACGGAATTTTGAGTTGAACTGTCAGTAGGTGTCTGAACCATTCCTGAACTTCCAGCTGCAATAAGCACTCCGCCGTTCATTTCAAAAGTCTGGTCGTAGTCAAGGGAGCCGTTTCCGTTGTTTGTAGGGCCGTTTACAATGACTGTGCCGCCTTCCATGTAAATGGAACCGTTGGCATCAAGACCATCCCCTGCAGCATCCACAACAATGTTTCCACCTGTAATGGTAAGCTTATTGTCACTGGTTTCTGAGAAACTGTTCTGACCTGGTCTTCCGTTTACAGAAGAGCTGTCCATACCGCCTGCAACGTTAATTCCGTCGTCTGATGCAGACAGTGTTATATTTCCGTTTGATATGTTAATCAGCGCACTTTCAATTCCTTCATAGCTTTTTTGTATGTTTATAGTTCCTCCGCTTATGTCTATGGTAGAATCAGCGTGAATTCCGTCATCATCTGAAGCTATTTCAAAACTTCCTCCGTAGATGTTTATTGTGCCGTTAGAATGTATTGAATCTTCTGTTGATGATATCTCATATGTTCCGTCAAATACTGAAAGATTTTTTTCTGCCTGTATTCCGTCAGAACCTGCAGTCACTGAGTAGGTTCCGCTTTCAAGAACAACATTTCCTTTGTCAGCATCAGTGTCGTTTGTTGCTTTTATTCCGTCGCCCTTTGCATCAATTGTTAAATCAGCATCCTTTACTGCAACAAGATCTTTTCCCATGAGGCCGTCATCAACAGAATTTATTGCTATTGTTCCTCCTGTTACCTTAAGCTGGTCTTTTCCGTTTATTCCGTTGTTGTAGTTTGAATTGACAGTGAGCTTTCCTGCTCCGTTTATGGTGAGGTCGTCCTTGCTGTAAATTGCAGCATTTGGTTCATCCGAACCATCTGAAAGCACGTAGGAGCTGCCGTCTGTTACAGAGTTTTCAGTGTTTTCTGCAAGGGAAATAATTGTTTTTTTAGAACTCACCACATAAATGGGGGCATTGTCGGAGCAGCTTATTTGTGCTCCGTTTAAAACTATCCTTACTGTATCTTTGCTGTCAGCATCTACAATTATCTGTCCATCAGAAAGACTGCCGCTTACAACGTATGTTCCCGGCGTAGTTATTGTTATGGTTCCTTCTTCGATTGATACTCCGGTTCCTTCAAGCTCTGCAGAGCTTCCGTTTAATTTGATGTAATTTGGATTTTGACTTTCCCAATTTGTGTAATAATCATCATCCTGATATTCGACCAGACTTTGGGACATGGTCTTGATGTTTAGGTTAACTTCTTTGTTTTCAGTTTCTGCTTCATTTGCTGTTGATTGTGTTCCTGCATTTGAGCTGCATGACATGAGAAGTGCTGAGCTCAGTAGCAGTGCAGTCATTTTATAAAATATTTTGTTTTTCATTTTAGTCTCCTTATAGTTCTTCATTTTGTGCATGCTTTCTGCTGCATATAATTGTCAGGTTGCCGTTCCTGCATCTGATATCATCAAGTAATGCTTTTTCTTCTGCAGGATTTTTAAGAACAACATCATAGTGAAGCTCAAACATGCTTCCTAAATTTGTAGTCTTGACTTTTAATAAATCTGATGACTTCAGATACTTTTCAAATAAGTCATCGAACACATTTGTGTAATCCAGGTTTTCCGGTATGGTTATTTTAAGTAATCTTTCAGAAGCAGCACTGTCACCGAAACCGCTTTTATATAGTGCCAGAAACACAAGGCATATTGCAGCCGTTGCAGCAGCAGCAAATGTTATGAATCCCATTCCTGTTGCTATTCCTACAGCCATGGCGAAAAATATGAAGCTTATTTCCTTGGAGCTTCCCGGAACCGATCTGAATCTTACCAGACTGAATGCTCCCATGACCGCAACCCCTGTTCCCAGATTGCCGTTGACCATCATTATGACCAGCTGTACCAGAATGGGCATAAGTACCAGTGTTACCACGAAGTTTTTCGTATATTTTTTGCTGGACATGTATGTGAGCGCTATTGCAAGGCCCAGGGCCAATGAAGAAACCAGGCAGACAATGGCGTTTGTAACAGACAAGGCTTCAGTAGTAGTTGTTAAGATGCTTGTAAACATTTTATATTCCTCCAGTTTGTTGATGAATTTAGTTTATTTTTCATTTCCTGTTCAATTTGTTCTTCCATAAGCGATTGTTCAAGAAATCTCTCACTTATTAAATCCTGTTTGTACACTGCTCCGTACTTGGAGAAGGAATCAGGATATATTTCCAGTTCTGACAGTATTCGTGCAAGCCACAGGGGAAGAGATGCAGATGTTTTTATTTCCATGAGATAACCGCTGAAATTATTTATGGCCTTGCCGTAATCTCCCTTTCTTAAATCAAGATCATGCGTCCTGCTTCTTATGTCTATGTCAAATGTTATTCTTAAATTTTCATCTTCCTTTCCAAACAATGCAACCCTATCATAAGCTATGAATACTTTTTTCTTCGGGTTGTAAAGTTTTATGAAGTAGTCTATTTCTCTCAGTATCTGGCTGTCTGTTTTTGGTTTTATGCCACGTTCCAGATAATCTTCAGCTTCATTTAAACTAAGTGATATTCTTCTTTTAAAAACCGTGTGGTCATATTTCTTTTTTATTTCAAGAAATACCTTGCTGTCTTCTCAAGGCACACCGTAACTTCTGAGCCTGAACTTTTCCTTGTAAGATGGTTTTTCTATGGAGTTTCGTATCAATTCAAATGTTTCAGTGTCGTAATAAATATTGCATATGGTGTGAAGACCAAATTTATCTATGGACATGAAAGGCTCTATTTTTTGAAATAATAAATTGAATTTATCTTCTGTCAGCAGATATTTCTTTTCAATTCGTTCAAATACATTGTTGTTTTTTTCTCCCATGATTGTTTCCTCCGTTTCTTTCTTTCATAATAAAGCCCCTTTGTGTTCATTTAGTGAAGTTTTAATGATGCTTAAGTGAAGTTTGAATTCAGCAATGAAATGTTAAAAAAATATCAGCATCACACAGACTAATCGTTAAAATGTAAAATAAATATCACAATTTTAGGCAAAATACTAGTTGAATTTATGTTAAATATATACTATAATTAAGGCAAACGTTTCTTAGAACGTCGTGAAATTATAGTATAATAGGAGGATAAAAATGGAAGGAATTGCTCAATTAGTAACAACAATTGATGGATGGCTGTGGGGTTGGCCGCTGGTAATATTATTGTTCGGAACTCATCTTTATTTAACATTCCGCCTCAAGTTCATTCAAAAGTACATTGGTAAGGCTATTAAACTTTCTGTAACAAAAGATGAATTGGCAACTGGCGACGTAAGCCAGTTCAGCGCTCTTGCAACTGCATTGGCTGCTACAATCGGAACAGGAAACATAGTTGGTGTTGCTACTGCTATTGCATTAGGCGGACCTGGTGCTGTTTTCTGGTGCTGGATGACTGGTGTGTTCGGTATTGCTACAAAATATGCTGAGTCACTGCTTTCAGTAAAATACAGAGTTAAGACAGCTGACGGAACAATGGCTGGCGGACCTATGTATGTATTGGAATACGGAATGAAAAATAAAGCTTTGGCTTACTTGTTTGCGTTTTTCGGAAGTGTTGCAGCATTTGGTATTGGTAACACAGTACAGGCAAACTCAATTTCAAACATGATGTCAAATCAGTTTGGAACTCCTACATGGATTACAGGTATAGCTTTGGCAGTACTTACAGGCATAGTTATATTGGGCGGTGTTAAGAGAATAGCAAGCGTTTGCGACAAACTTGTTCCTTTCATGGCTGTATTCTATGTACTTGGTTGTGTTATAATCCTTGCCATGACATTCCAGACAATACCTGCTACAATCGGATTAATCGTATCAAGCGCATTTACAGGGCAAGCAGCTGTGGGTGGATTTGCTGGTTCAACTATAATGATGACAGCAAGATACGGGGTTGCAAGAGGATTGTTCTCAAATGAATCCGGTTTAGGTAGTGCTCCTATAGTTGCTGCAGCAGCACAGACAAGAAACCCTGTTAGACAGGCTCTTGTTGCATCAACAGGAACATTCTGGGATACAGTAATAGTATGTATGATGACTGGTATTACAATTGTTAACACAGGTGTTTGGAACACAGGACTTAACGGTGGAGATTTAACAAACGCTGCATTCGGTAACATTCCTGTTATTGGACCTTTGGTACTTACAGTTGGTTTGTTGACATTCGTATTCTCAACAATACTTGGATGGTCATATTACGGAGAAAAATGCGTGGAATATCTGTTCCACTCAAAGAAAGCTATACTTCCTTACAGAATTCTTTATACAGTAGCTGTATACTTCGGTTCAGTAATGTCTTTGGCATTTGTATGGGATTTGGCAGACTTGTTCAACGGTTTGATGGCTATACCAAACTTGATTTCACTGATTGCTTTGTCAAGCGTAATCGTAAGCGAAACAAAGGAATATTTGTGGGATGGCAATCTTGATAAAATAAACGACGAAGTATTGGTTGAGCTTGATGACAAAATGATGGCTAAATCAAAATAAATAAAGAAGTAAATAAATAAAAAAAATGAAAACACTAGTGGCTGGTTTGACATTGAAATTTGTCAATAATCTCAGCTACTAGTGTTTTTTATTGTGACTGAGCATATTATATGAGATAATACACCAGTGCTTAAAGGTTAAATTGAAATGAAAATAGTTTATTTTGATTGAACATGTGTTATAATGTTATAAATACTTGTTGGGGGTTATTGAATGAATGATGAGGAATTGAAAAAAATAGTCACGGATTTAAGTTTTTGGGATAAGTTAAGTTCCAGGGAAAAGGAACTTTTTAAAAATAATATACAAAAAGTGAAATATGCCAAGGGAGAAAATCTTCACAGCGCTGACAATGAGTGCCTTGGACTTCTTTTGGTACTATCCGGAGAACTGAGAGTATATATACTGTCAGAGGACGGCCGTGAGGTTACGCTTTACAGGCTTTCAGATGGAGATGCATGTGTTCTTTCTGCATCCTGCATTCTTCACAACATCACTTTTGATGTTTTCATAGATGCACAGTGCGAAACAGAAGTTCTGCTTTTAAACATATCTGCTTTCAGCCAGCTTACACAGGGAAATGTCCATGTGGAAAATTTCGCCCTCAGAAACACTGTTGACAGGTTTTCAGACGTCATGTGGGCAATTGAACAAATATTGTTTACAAGCTTTGACAAAAGGCTTGCTACATTTTTGCTTGATGAATCATCAAAAAACAAAACACAGGACATTAAGCTTACCCATGATCAGATTGCCAAGTACATGGGAAGCGCAAGGGAAGTTGTTTCAAGAATGCTTAAAAATTTTGAAACGGCAGGAATTGTCAAGCTTTCAAGAGGACTTATACATATAGTTGATAAGGATGAGCTGAAGAAAATGCTCAAAAAATTATAAAAACCTGGGATTCCCAGGTTTTATTAGTTATTGCCAGTTTCTTCCGCCGCCGAAATTCCCGCCGCCAAAACCGCCGCAGCCTCTTCCGCCGCCGCCAAAGCCCATCATTCCGCCGCCGCATCCGCCGCCAGTTCCGTTAGCTGCACAATTTTCCTGTCTTAACAGCATGTTTTCATATATTTCGTCTGCTTGTTCCTGTGTGATTGTTCCGTCTTTGACCTTTTCATCTAAATATGCTTTTTTGCTTTCAAGCATTTTTTCATTGTATTCTTCCCACAATCCTTCATCATAAGCCATTTGACCGTAAGTTAATCCTGTTTCATACCTTTCATCTGTAACTTCTTCAACGCTTTTTCCTGTCAATCCTGCAAGAATTTCAGCCGGAGAACTTACTGTGTAAGCAAAAGCTGTAAATGATGTTGCCAACAGAGCCAATACAACCAATACAACCAGTACTACCACTGCTGCTTTTTTATGTTTTTTCATTTTGTTACCTCCTGTTATTTATTTTTGTTTGTATTGTCACTATAAAATAAAGTTGTGGCAAAAGTGTGTCTTTTTTATATTGTTTTTATGTGATTTTTAATGCTCTGAAACCCAAAAAACAAAATTTTGCCACACATTAAATACTATAATATGGTATAATTGCTTATCATATTACAGAGGTGATTTTATGTCAGTAATGCTTATTGCAGATGATAACAGACAAATAACATCAATACTTGAAGAATACGCTAAAAATGAGGGCTTTGAAGTTAAGACTGCATTCAATGGGCGGGAAGCACTTAGAAGTTTTGAAAAATACAATCCTGATATAGTCCTCCTTGACGTAATGATGCCGGAAATGGACGGTTTTGAAGTTTGCCGGGAAATACGCAAGCAGTCTAATGTTCCTATTATAATGATTACTGCCAGGGGCGAGGATTTTGAAAGGATTATGGGACTGGATATAGGGGCTGATGATTACATAGTAAAACCGTTTTCGCCTGCAGAGGTTATGGCAAGGGTACGGGCAATCATGAGAAGAATAATGATTGATGACAAAAAAGCCATTCAGATTTTTTCATATGATAACCTGAAAATAAATATGAATGATTACATTGTTACAATTGATAATAAAAATGTTTCTTTAACAAAAAAGGAAATTGAAATTCTTTGGACTCTTGTTTCTAACAGGAACAAGGTTTTTACAAGAGACAACCTGTTGAACAGTCTGTGGGGATACGATTATTTTGGAGACAACAGGACTGTGGACTCACACATCAAAAGACTGAGGTCAAAGCTTGATGAATTTGAACATGCTAATTGGGACATCAAGACAATTTGGGGAGTAGGATATAAATTTGAGGTTGAGGCAGATGAAAAATAAAATAGCAAGAAAACTAATCATTTATTTTTCGGCGGCGCTTCTCATATTTGCCGTTGTAATAGGCAGCATATTCATGAGCCTGTTTAAAAACAACACTATTGAAATTCACAAAAATGATATTGAAAGACGTGCTCTTAATATAGCAGAAACAATTTCAGAGCTGATGGAAGGTTCTTCATTTTCAGGCATACAGGGCGGAGGCATGGGAATGGGAATGGGCATGGGAGGAATGTACATGCAGGGAAGTCTGGGCTCGTACCTCAGGAATGTGGATGATATAGCCATGGCAGATGTATGGATTGTGGATGAAAACTTAAATCTGCTGACCATAGGCCCTATGGCACAGATGCATTACACTTACTCTGACATGCCTGAAGATGCAGATGTGGTGGTAAGGGACGTGTTTGACGGCAGCACAACATTCAGCGAAGGTTTCAGCGACATGCTCAATGCTCCTACGTTGACTGTTGGAACTCCTATCGTGTCAGGAAATGAAATAATAGGAGCACTCCTTATTCATTCGCCTGTGGAAGGAATGAATGATGCTATTTTTGAAGGATTTAAAATGCTTGTCATAAGTATTGCAATTGCTCTTGTTTTATCCATTGTAATATCTGTTTTTCTTGCAATGTATTTCACGGAGCCTCTGAAGAAAATGAAAAGCACTGCTCTTGTTCTGGCTGAAGGCGATTACTCAGCAAAGACAGGTATTGTGCAGGATGATGAAATTGGAGAGCTAGCTGCTACAATAGATGTTTTAAGTGAAAGGCTGGACAAGGCAAGCCACGAAAGCGAAATCCTGCAAAAGCAGAGACAGGACTTCATAACAAATATTTCCCATGAGCTCAGGACTCCGGTTACGGTAATAAGAGGTTCTCTTGAGGCCATATGCGACGGAGTGGTTAAAGACCCTGCCCAGGTAAAGGAGTACAACAAGCAGATGCTTGCTGAAAGCAAAGGACTGGAAAGGCTTGTTAACGACCTTCTGGAACTTTCAAGGCTTCAGAATTCCGATTTTAAAATTGAAATGCATGATATAAACCTCTGTGATGTAATAAGGGATGCAGTAAGAAGTGCTTCCAACATGGCGAGAAAGAAAAACATAATCATAGACTATACTGAGGATCGTGACATTTTCATGATTAAAGGAGATTATGGAAGGCTGAGACAAATGTTCATGATAGTAATTGACAATGCCATAAAGTTTTCAAAGGAAAACAGCATAATATATTTAAATTTAAATAATAATACAGTTGAGGTAAGAGATACTGGAATTGGAATTAAAAGAGAAGACATGCCGTTTATATTCAACCGTTACTACAGGATAAAAACAGAAGAAAACAAAACAGGAACAGGTCTGGGTCTGACCATTGCCAAGCAGATTGCAAACAGGCACAATGTTGAAATGTCAGCAGAAAGCGAGCCAGGCACAGGAACAAGCTTCAAGTTTGAATTCAAATAAGGAAGGATAAAAATGATAACAAAAATTAACCAGAAAAATGGAGACAGACTTTCCATATTAGGTTTCGGCTGCATGAGGTTTCCCACAAAGGGAGGAGCAATTGACGAAACAAGAGCAATAAACATGATTAGAAGCGCCATAGAAAAGGGAGTCAATTATTTCGATACGGCTTACATATATCATGCAGGAAAAAGCGAATCGCTTCTTGGAAAGGCTTTGGAGGATGGTTACAGGGAAAGGGTAAATATTGCAACAAAGCTTCCTCCTTACATGGTAAACAAGCTTGACAATGCAAAAAAAATAATATCCACGCAGCTTTCAAGGCTCAGGACAGACCATATAGATTACTATCTTCTTCATATGCTTACAGATCTTGCAATGTACAAAAAAATGGAGTCACTTGGCGTCATGGAATATCTTGAAGAACTGAAAAGAGATGGAACAATAGGTAACATCGGTTTTTCATTCCACGGCAGCAAACAGGATTTTGAACAGATATTAAAATCATACCCCTGGGATTTCTGCCAGATTCAGTACAATTATCTTGATGAAAACAACCAGGCCACAAAGTCAGGACTCATGCTTGCTCATGAAATGTCCATACCGGTGATTGTAATGGAACCCTTAAGGGGAGGAAAGCTCGTTACAGGTCTTCCTAAAAACGTAATAAAGGCATTTGAAGAATGCGACAAAAATAAATCTCCTGCTGAATGGGGTCTTAGATGGATATGGAACCATAAGGAAGTAAATGTTGTTCTTTCCGGAATGAGCGATGAAAAACAGGTTGAAGAAAATATAAGAATTGCCGGAGATGCAAGGGAAAATTCCCTCACTGAAAAGGAACTCGAAGTGTTCAATAAGGTCAAAAAAGTAATGAACGAGAAAATTAAAGTTCCGTGCACAGCCTGCGCATACTGCATGCCATGCCCTCACGGTGTGAATATTCCCGGGTGCTTTGCAAGCTACAACGAAAAGTATCTTCTTGAGGACAAAATGTACAAAATTAAATATGCCCAGACTTTGGGAGCCATGTCATCAACGCCTGCATATGCATCACAGTGCAAGGAATGCGGAAAGTGCGAGCTTCACTGCCCTCAGAAAATAGAAATACGCAAGGAACTTAAAAATGTAAGCAGGGAAATGGAAGGCATTATGTTCAAGCCCATTGTAAATACTGCAAGAAAAATCCTGAAAATAAAATAAAAGGCTGAGGCCTCAGACTATTGACAAACCCTGACGCTGTCATCCTGAACGATAGTGAAGGATCTCATCTTTATTGAAAACATGAGATTCTTCGAGCAAGCTCTCAGAATGACAACATCCAATATATACTTTGTCATAATCTTGGGCCAAGGCTTTTTATTTTTATTAAAAATATTTTTTGAATTTCGAAATGAAAATATTCACTTAGTTTCTCTAATATACAGAGAGGAGATTAAGATGTTTGGGAATGTGGTTGACAAAAAAGAATATGTTTCTTTTATAACTGAATACAAGACAGTGATGTACCGGATTGCTTACGGATATCTTTGTGATGAAAACAAATCCCTTGATGCGGTTGATGAGGCTGTTTATCTTGGTTACAAGCACCTCAGGGAACTTAAGGAGAAAAGGTACTTAAAGACATGGCTCACAAGGATCCTCATAAATGAATGCTACAGAATACTGAGGAAAGAAAAACGCGAAACTCTGGTGGAACAGATGCCTGAAGCAGTCCATTATGACAGTGAACTTGATCTTCCTGTGAAAATGGCAGTGCAGAAATTAGAGGAAAATCTGCGCAAAGTAATAGTGCTTCGTTACTTTGGAGGTTATACAATTTCTGAAACAGCCGAGATTCTTGAAATTCCGGAAGGCACAGTATCAACCCGTGCTAGGAAGGCATTGGGAATATTGAAGCTTGAATTCAATGAATAGGAGGAGAACAAATGGAAGATAAAAATATGAATAATTTAATAGAAGAGTCATTTGAATATCCTGAAGAACTGGCACATGTGGAACACAGGCTTGAAATGAGAATACAAAAAGAAAAAAGAAAGAAAAGGGCACTTTCAGTTTTTATTTCTTCTGTTGCAGCATCAGTATTGTTTATAGTGCTTGTAAACACAAATACGGCATTTGCAGGAATTGTTGCTGAAATACCGCTCATAGGTACCATAGCAGAATATGTGAAATTCGACAAGAGCTTAAAAAGCGCCATTGAAAATGATTATGTACAACAAACAGATCTCATGGCATACGATGGCAGCGAAAAACTTCTGCTCCCATATGTTATAGCAGATGAAAAAAATCTTGTTCTTTTCTTCAAACTTCCTGATGACTTTGAACTGTCAGAGGGACAATGGGCAGGAATAAACCTGATAAGCATGGAAGACTCATCTTCTGGAGAAAAAATTGAAGGATTCGGATATTCATCATCTAATATGTCATGGGAAGAAAATAAATCAAATGGACTGATTATGCAGCAGTATAATTTTTCAGAAGGATTGCTTCCCAAATCAATAAAAATAAATGTATCTCTCAAAAGGGAAACATACCAGGAGCAGGGAGATGAAAAATCAAGTAATGCTGATGTGTTTTCAGCACTGGAGGATGAAAAGTATCCGCTTACTGAAGAAGTTGGTAATTTTTCATTTAATATTGAATTCAATGAATTTGCAAAACCCATAACTTATGAATTCAATCAGGAACACACAATCATGGGTCAAAAAATAACTCTAAAGGAAATGAAGATGTATCCCACAGGAACGGAAGTTACATTTGAATTTTCCAAAGAAAATTCTGCATGGATAAAGGGTCTTGACCTGGCAGTTGAAAGTGAAGGAACTGAAATGTATTCAGGAAGAAGCGGAATAAGTTCAACCTATGATGAAACTAAAGACTGCATGAAGGTTTATATTCAGTCTGATTATTTTGCTGAGCCTAAGGAACAGCAGCTTGTCATAAAAGGAATTCGGCTTCTTGAAAAAGACAAGGAGTTTATAACCGTTGATCTGGAAAATGGCGCTTTTTCACCTGAGGTTGAAGGAATGCAGCTTGCAAAGGTATCAAGACGGGGCCAAAAATCAGATTTGATTTTTTCAACCAGAACCAGCAACGACGATATGTTTGGACTGTTTGCTTCAAAATATACGGACAGTGAAGGAAATCCATACGAAATAAGATCGGAAGGAAGTTCAGGGAGAGATACGGTAATGGAAACATATTTAACAGTGGAATATCCTGAAAGCGGAATTGTAATTCTTCAGAGATCTTTGACGCCAAAATTATTTCTTCAGGAACCAATAAAAATTCCTCTTCCTGTAAAGTAAAAAAAGAGCAGAATTTCACTTAAGAAATTCTGCTTTAATTATTACATGCAAGCGAACATATGTTTGACAACAGCGTATGTCTGTGATATTATTTAAGAAAAAAGAAGTGGTGAGTTATGGACGAAAGTTTGTTTGAAAAGCTGAAAATTTTATCTGATGCTGCAAAATATGATGTTTCATGTGTATCCAGCGGAGTTGAAAGAAAAAACAACACTATTGGCGGAATCGGCAATGCCTCTGCGGCAGGAATTTGTCATGCCTGGTCTTCAGACGGAAGATGTATTTCTCTTTTGAAAATTCTTTTGACCAATGACTGCATTTATGACTGCAAGTATTGCCTTAACAAGGTGACAAACAACATAAAAAGAGCCACATTCACACCTGAGGAAGTGGCAGAGCTCACAATTCAGTTTTACAGAAGAAACTACATTGAAGGGTTATTTTTAAGCTCTGCAGTTGAAAAAAGCCCCGACCACACAATGGAAAACATATACAAAGTTTTATACCTGCTGCGTTACAAATACAATTTCTGGGGATATGTTCATGTGAAGGTAATACCGGGTGCAAGCCCTCTGCTTGTGGAAAAAACAGGAACACTTGCCGACAGAATGAGTGTCAATATTGAACTTCCAACAAAAGAAAGCCTGAAAATTCTTGCTCCCCAGAAAAAAATCGAAAAAATTCTTGAGCCCATGAATTTGATCAAAAATGAAACGGCAAGATATATTGAGGACAAAAAACATTCAGTAAATGCTCCCCGCTTTGTACCGGGAGGACAGTCTACCCAGATGATAATTGGAGCAACACCGGACAGCGACAGGACCATTCTCAATGTATCCCAGAATCTTTATGACCGTTTCAGCATGAAAAGGGTGTTTTTTTCTGCATACATTCCTGTTGTTACATCGCCAAATCTTCCTGCCGTAAGTTCCATGCCTCCTCTTTTAAGGGAGCACAGGCTTTACCAGGCAGACTGGCTCATGAGATTTTATTATTTCAAATCAGAGGAACTCTTCACAGAAATAGAGCCGAACCTTGACCTTGAATTCGATCCCAAGATGATGTATGCATTAAGAAACCTTGACAGGTTTCCTGTAGAAATAAACAAGGCATCCTACGAGGAGCTGTTAAGGGTTCCCGGCCTTGGAGTAACCAGCGCCCAGAGAATTATCAGAGAAAGAAAAAATGCAGGGCTTTCCTACGATACATTGAAAAAAATGAAGACAGTATTGAAAAGGGCAAGATACTTCATCACTATAAGCGGTAAATATTATGGTAACACGGAATTTGAACCAAATGCAATTAAGGAAGAAATAAGATTCAAGGAAATACAAAAGCAATTGAGCATTTATGAATTTATTTGAGGTGATTATGGATTAT
>NZ_JAJUJR010000485.1 GCF_029265225.1 Sedimentibacter sp. | reverse complement strand
TGCCTTAAAATATTCGGACAGAATAGTCATGCTTGACAAAGGACGCGTCATACTTGACGTAAAAAACGGAAGCATCACGGAAAAAGAACTGCTGAACATTTACAACTCCAGAAATTCAGGATTGATGTTCCAGGAAGCTGTGTAAGAACTACCTTGTGCCCTTATGTTTTTTAATATATAATGTATTAAAAACAAAAGATACAATTAAAATTGTAAACGGAGATATTATGAGAAACATTAAAATGATTATTCAATATGACGGAACAAGGTATAAGGGCTGGCAGAAGCAGACTGAGGATATAAACACTGTTCAGGGAAGGCTTGAAGGAATACTTGGCAATATGACAGGCGAGGAAATTCAGCTTGTAGGCTGCGGCAGGACTGATACGGGAGTTCATGCCATAAATTACACCGCAAACTTTCATACAAATTCTGCCATGAATACGGAGGAAATGCACAAATACCTGAGTGATAAGCTGCCTGATGACATTGCTGTAAAATCAATAAAGAATTCAAGTGAAAGATTTCATGCAAGATATAACATTTTGTCTAAGACTTATATGTACAGAATAAACAACAGCGGAATTAAGAATGTTTTTGACAGAAAATACATTCATAACATTGATGAAAAACTGGATCTTGATAAAATGAGAAAATGTGCTGAAGTACTTATAGGCACCCATGATTTTCAAAGCTTCACAACGCTTAAGTCAAAAACAAAATCAACCGTAAGGACTGTAAATTTCATAACCATTGAAGAAAATGAAGGCATCATAGAAATAGAAGTTAACGGCAACGGTTTTTTGTGGAACATGGTAAGAATCATACTTGGAACACTAATTGAAGCAGGCAAGGGTAAATTAAGCCCGCAAGATGTGAAAAATATCCTTGATGCTAAAAAAAGAGCCGAAGCAGGCCCCATGGTACCTGCAAAGGCGCTTTTCCTGAAAGACGTGGAATACTGATAAAAAAAAATTAAGAATTACGAGTTAAGAATTAAGAATTAAATAATAGAGAACGGCAAGCCGTTCTCTCAGACTATTGACAAACCCCGACGTTGTCATCCTGAACGATAGTGAAGGATCTCATCTTTGTTTAAAACATGAGATTCTTCGAGCAAGCTCTCAGAATGACAACGTCCAAATATATACTTTATCATCAAACTAAGAGAACGGCGTCGTTCTTTTTTTAAAACAAAAAAAGGATTTGTGCTGGCAGAAATCCTTTCATAAATGCTTGTCTCTTCTCTCTTTATT
>NZ_JAJUJR010000255.1 GCF_029265225.1 Sedimentibacter sp. | reverse complement strand
GTTAAAAATAATCTTGATGAATTTCCAATAAAGGAGGATTATACAGCAGTCTTTGTAGATGTTTACTACATAGTGGCAGAAGAAAAGGATGTGGAGGAAATATATGAAAAGCAGCTTAGTGAGTTCAAGGATGATGCAGCCAAGTATTCTTATTATGCTGCTTTTGATGTAGACGGCTCAAAGGATGAAAAAAAGGCCTTTGCCGATTCCATATACAGAGACTTCACCGGTTCGAAGGAAGAAATCGTAGATTTTAGATTTGAAAGCAAGCAAGGTCTGGAAGAAGAATTTTATGCCATGATAGGAGGATTTTTGTTTCTGGGAATATTCCTTGGGCTTTTATTCCTCTCTGCAACAGTCTTGATAATTTACTACAAACAAATTTCAGAGGGATATGATGACAGGGAAAGGTTTGAAATCATGCAGAAGGTAGGAATGAGCAGAAGCGAGGTAAAGACCTCCATAAAAAGTCAGATAATAAAGGTATTTTTTCTTCCCCTGGCCATGGCCATTGTTCACATAGCTGCAGCATTTAAAATGATAACCAGGCTATTACTGCTGTTCAATCTAACAAATGTATGGCTTTTTGCAATTTGCACAGCCGTAACCATAGCAGTCTTTGCGGTGATTTACTTTATTGTGTACACGCTAACTGCAAGAGTTTATTATAAGATTGTACAATGAAAAAATACCGCATGATGTGAATGCTCATATCTTTGCGGTATTTTATTGTTTATATTCTTAGTTAGTAAATATCTGTGTCCAGTAAGGTGTTCCGTTTGAGTTTACTGCATATCCAACTCCTATTTTTGAGAAGTTAGATGATAAAATGTTTGCTCTGTGGCCTGAAGAATTCATCCATGCTGTTACAACTGCTTCCGGAGTTCTTTGTCCTGAAGCTATGTTTTCACCCCATGCTGACCATCTGATTCCAAATCTTGTCAACATATCTCCGGCACTTCCGTATGTCGGTGACTGATGAGCAAAGTAATTGTTGGCTGCCATGTCCTTTGATTTTGTTCTGGCAACATTAGATACTGCTGAATCAAATACAAGCGCTGGCAAACCAGCCTTTTGTCTTTCAATGTTCACAAGTTCTGCTACTTTTTGCTCATAAGATAAATTTGACGAAGAAACTGTTGTGTTGCTTGGTGTTGTTGTAGATGTTGAAGGTGCAGCAGTCTGAGTTGCAGGTTTTGCTGCAACGGGTGTTGTAGCTGGTTTAGCAGCCGGCTGTGTTGCAACTGGTTGAGTTGCTGCTGGCTTGGCTGCCGGCTGAGTTACAACTGGTGCAGCTGGCTTTGTTGCAACAGGTGTTGCTGGCTTAGTTACAGCTGGTGTTGTTGCTGCAGGCTTAGCTGCCGCTGGTGCAGTAGCCGCTGGCTGTGTTGCAGCTGGTTTAGCTGCTGCAGGAGCAGTTGTTGTCTGCTGAGTTGAAGCTGGCTTTTGAACTGCAGTTGTTGTTTTGTTTAAAACTGTATTCCAGTCTATTGAATTCAAATCCATTTCTTGTCCGTTTACAGTCAGCTTGTACTGTTTTACGTTAGAGTTGCTTGTTATTCCTTTCAGCAAGCTGCTAAGGTCATAGTTGAATGTCTTTTCGCAGTCTGTTGTAGTTGCAGCAAATGCTGATGTTGATGACAAAGCTAAAGCTGCTGTCAATGTTAATGCTATAATTTTCTTTTTCATAATTCACTCCTATTTAGTCTTTAGATTTTTTAGGAAGAGGGCACGCCCTGCTTCTTTGGAAATTTTAGAACTTGTTAATGAGTTTTTCGTCATAAGGAATTATAGCATGTACTTGTTTTCAAATAAACAATCAATAACTTCATTAAATGTCAAATGTGACAATTATATTACACATTTTTGCATTTAGAAAAATATATAACAATAAAAATGTAAATCAGTGGAAAATTTATGAAAATTGTGTATAATAAGAACAGATATATTACAGTCATTGGCCAAATGGTCAATATATGGTATGATGTTTTTAAGATTTGCAATTAAGACTTGACAATAAATTGGATTTATATTATCATTCCTTTTATAAATACATAATAACATGACTGTGAAGGAAACAAAGTAACAATTTGGTTACAAAATAAGAGAGTGAATCGGTTGGTGAAAGATTCTCAGTACAAATGTGAAATACAGTTCCGGAGTTACTGCTGTGCAGCGGGTTATCTGACCGTTAATTCAGAAGAGGCAAGAAATATTTGCGAATTAAGGTGGTACCACGGGTTATCTCGTCCTTTCAGGAGAGATAGCCCTTTTTTTATTCAGAAAAGGACAATTAAAGTTTAAGGAGGAATCATATGGAAAAAAGAAATGTTTTTGATGTTTTAAAAGAAAGAGGATATATCGAGCAGTGTACTCATGAAGAAGAAATAAGAGAATTGCTGGGCAAGGAATCAGTTACATTTTATATAGGTTTTGACCCTACGGCTGACAGCCTTCATATTGGCCACTATATTCAAATAATGGTAATGTCCATAATGCAGCAGCACGGACACAGACCAATTGCGCTATTAGGCGGCGGAACTACAATGATAGGAGATCCAAGCGACAGAACAGGAATGCGCTCAATAATGACACAGGAAATCATAGCGCGCAACGCTGAAAATTTCAAGAAAGTATTTGAAAAGTTCCTTGATTTTTCAGAAGGAAAGGCCATCATGGACAACAATGCAGAGTGGCTTTTACCTTTGAATTATCTGGATTTCATGAGAGAAGTGGGCGTTCACTTTTCTGTAAACAGAATGCTTGCTGCAGATTGCTACAAAAACAGAATGGAGCAGGGGCTTA
Source organism: Sedimentibacter sp. (assembly GCF_029265225.1). Lineage (GTDB taxonomy): Bacteria > Bacillota > Clostridia > Tissierellales > Sedimentibacteraceae > Sedimentibacter. Next base: position 1,196 of record NZ_JAJUJR010000255.1, on the reverse strand, counting down.
CATTTTTTGAATTCGGATACATGTTAATGCAAAGCTATGACTTTTATGTATTGAACCAGAAATACAACTGCAAGATGCAGTTTGGCGGAAACGACCAGTGGTCAAATATCATAGGAGGAGTGGAACTTACAAGAAAGAAAGCCGGAGAGCAGGTTTATGGAATGACTTTCTCACTTCTTACAAACAGTGAAGGCAAGAAGATGGGCAAGACAGAAAAAGGTGCTTTGTGGCTTGACAGAAACAAAACAACACCATATGAATTTTACCAGTACTGGAGAAACATCGGTGATGCTGACGTTGAAAAATGTCTGGCACTACTGACTTTCCTCCCAATGGATGAAGTTAGACGCCTTGGTGCATTGGAAGGCTCCGACATAAACAAGGCCAAGGAAGTATTGGCATATGAGGTTACAAAACTCATACATTCTGAAGAAGACGCCATTAATGCCCAGGAAGCAGCAAGAGCATTGTTTGGAAAAGGAACAGAATCAGAAAACATGCCTACAACTGAAATCACAAGAGAAGAGCTTGGAGAAGGAATGTCTGTCATAGACATGATGTCTAAGGCAAATCTTATTAAGACAAAGAGCGAAGGAAGAAGACTCATTGAGCAGTCGGGAGTTACAGTAAATGACGTTATTGTAGCCGATGTAAATTCATTAATAACTGCAGCTGATTTTGAAGATGAAAAACTCATAATCAAAAAAGGAAAGAAAGTATACCACAGAATTAAATTAGTTTAATTTTATAAAATATTAAGACGATTCCGAAAGGAGTCGTTTTTATTTTGCGCATAAATATTTACCATTGTGATTATATTTGAATTCAGAGGGTATATTATTTATATCCTAATTTTAAAAAAGGAGGGTCTATGAAAATTAAATTTATTGCTTTGGTTATGGTTGTTGCAATGTCGCTGATGCCTTTAACAGCACTGGCAGGCGAGAAGGAGAGTATCACCTATACTGCCATGGGCGATTCAATTGCCTTTGGAGTTGGCGGAGAAACAGTATCATTAACAGATCTTAGCGGATACACAGACATGTTCAGCGGTCATCTTAAAACAATTTATGGAGAAGATAATGTTCAGTTTAATGATTGGGGATTAGCTACTCAAGGTACAAGCCAAAACATAAGAGATTTACTAAAGGAAGCCTATTTGTCTCAAAATGATATGTACTTTCAGTTGAAAGAAT
>NZ_JAJUJR010000304.1 GCF_029265225.1 Sedimentibacter sp. | reverse complement strand
TCTAAAATATCTTTCTATCCATGGTATTTTACATCAAATTTGACAAAAATAAAATGATTATTTTTTAAATTAACCAAAATTTGTGATTATGCTCTGTAATCAGCTTAATGTTGATTTTCTTTCATAAAGAACAGATTCAAATACAGTGTGGCTGGGGCTGTTTAAATTGTGGGAAGCAACTTCTTTAATTATCTTCATGCATTTTGCTGCCATTTTTTCCATAGGAACGTCAACAACTGAAATTGACGGAATAAAAAACCTGCTGAATTCAGGATTTCCCAGCCCAACAGCAATTACCTTCACATCTTGTGGAACTGAAATACCTTGTTCGCTAAATGCATAAATAAGTCCCTGAGCAATGCTGTCAGAATCACAATATACAGCATCAGGCAAATTTCCTTTTTTAATAAGTTCATAGCCTGCTAAAGTTCCGCCGGCAATTGAACCTTCCACATATATTATGTCATTTTTGTCTGTTTTAATGTTGTTTTCCAGGCATTTGTTCAAAAATGCCTCACTTCTTTTGGACATAGCCAGGTAGCTGTTTTTCTGGCATATCATTGAAATTGATTTAGCTCCTGAATCAATAAGATGGACAGCTGCTTTTTTTCCTGTTTCCTTATTGTCTATTCCTACTGTATGATAAATTTTAGATTCTCTGTTGAACAATACGGTTGGAATAGGAAGAGGATTTTTATTTATGTATTCATTGTCCTTATCGGTGGTATTGGCAATGATTACTGCATTATATGTATTCAAACTGTAAAGCCTTTTTTCAAATCTTAGCTTGTCAGATTCATAAGGGCAAATTGAAATGTCTATGGGCATCTGAAGCTTTAATATTTCTGACTGCAGCCCTGACATAAACCTGCTTAAAAATGACATACGAAAGTCTGAGGCCCAAAACACTCCAACAGTATATACGTTGGATTCGTTGCTTCTCAATTTTCTCGCAGAGACGCTGGGCTGATAGTTCAATTGTTTTATTGCTTCCTCAACTTTTGCTATGGTAATTGCTGATATTTTTCTTTCTTCAGCCTTTTGGTTTATGATAACAGAAACTGTTGAAACTGATACTCCTGCTAAATTAGCTACATCTTTGATCGTTGCCATTTTTTCCCCTCGTATAAATTTTTTCGCAATAAATTTTTAATTGCATTTCACATAAATTATAGATTATATAACGTTCTACAGCAACATTTAATTAAAAACCATATATAATTGAAACTAAGAAACATATGAAATTTTTCTATTGATCCATTTCATTATTGACTTTGCAAAGCAGTTAGCATATACTAACTATAACAGATAAGTTTATATAAAATGTCAATAAATAAAAATTTTTATAGTCGAGTTAGTTGCAGCTAACCCAAGGAGGATATATGAGCGTTGTAATAATAGGCGGACATGAACGAATGGAAGCTCAATACAGAGAAATATGCAAAAAATATAAATGCAAGGCAAAAATTTTCACCAAGATGCCGGTAAATTTAAAGGATCAGATAGGAAACCCTGATCTTATGATACTTTTTACCTCAACAGCATCCCACAAAATGGTGAACTGCGCCGTAAGCGAATCTGAAAGAAACAAGATTTCAATAACAAGATCACACAGCAGCAGTGCAAGTGCACTAAAAGGCATACTTGAACAATATTCATGATACATATTAATTTATAGCTGATGTTTATAATTACATTAAACAGTTTTTATTGAACAAATTTCTATTAAATGATATAATACTCAGGATGTAAGTATAAGGATATTTAGAAAGTTGGAGAATTATGAGCAAAAGAGTTATTATTAAAGATGCTAAACTTGATAGCGACAAATTAATAGAATTGAAAAATAAAAACGAGCAGTTTTTTATAATGAACGGCAGACGAAAGACTTATCACATTCTTACTTATGGTTGCCAGATGAATGAGCATGATTCGGAAAAAATTTCAGGAATGCTCACCTCCATAGGATATGAAGAAACAGATGACGACATCAATGCCGACCTTGTAATATTTAACACATGCCTTATCAGGGAAAATGCCGAGCTGAAGGTTTTTGGAAAACTCGGTGAAGTGAAAGGTTTAAAAAGAAGCAATCCTGATATGCTTGTTGCAGTCTGCGGATGCATGATGCAAAAAGAAGAAATCAGACAAAAAGTAATTAAGAAATTTTCATTTGTGGATATAATTTTCGGCACGAACACAATACACGAATTGCCCGGTCTCATTTACAATGCTGAAATTAACAAGAATAAGAGCATTGACATCATTGACAATACTGAACTCATTTATGAAAATATGCCAAAGCACAGGAAGTTCAAATACAAGGCTTTGGTAAACATAACATATGGCTGCAACAATTTCTGCACTTACTGCGTTGTTCCGTACGTAAGAGGCAGGGAAAAAAGCAGGGAACCGGAAGAAATAATCAATGAAGTTAAAGCACTGGCACAGGACGGATGCAAAGAAATTACGCTTTTAGGACAAAATGTAAACTCCTATGGAAGCAACCTTGAAAATAAATTCACTTTTGCCGAACTTTTATATGAGCTTGACAAAATAGACGGAATTGAAAGAATCCGCTTCATGACTTCTCATCCGAAAGATTTGACTGATGATTTGATAATGGCAATAAAACAGTGCAGCAAGGTTTGCAACCATGTTCATTTACCTGTACAGGCAGGGAGCAATGAAATACTGAACAAGATGAACCGTAAATACACTAAGGAACATTACCTTGATTTGGTTTATAAGCTAAAAAAAGAAATACCTGATGTTGCCATCACTACAGACATCATTGTAGGCTTTCCCGGAGAAACAGAGGAAGACTTCCTGGAAACTGTGGATGTGGTTAAAAAAGTGCAGTATGATTCAGCATTTACATTCCTTTATTCCATGCGAGAAGGAACTAAGGCTGCCTTAATGGAAGACCAGATACCTGATGAAGTTAAGCACGAAAGATTTGACAGGCTTTTAGAAGTTCTGTATCCAATAGTTCTTGAAAGAAACTCCCAGTGCATAGGACATACGTATCCTGTATTGGTTGAATCCACCAGCAAGACAAGCGACAACTTCCTCACAGGAAGGACAGAGCACTTCAGACTTGTTCACTTCAAGGGAACGGAAGAGCTTTTAGGACAGATTGTCAATGTAAAAATAACCAACGTCAAAACATTCCATATGGAAGGCGAAATAGTAAACTAATTAAAAATGAGGAACTAATAATTAAGAATTTATGGAAGGAATTGTGCAATGCACAATTCCAACTTTTAATTTTTCACTCTTCATTCTTAATTACATACGGGAGGGTTCATAATGGCTAAGTATACACCAATGATGGAGCAGTATTTCAGCATCAAGGAGCAATACATGGATTGCATTCTCATGTACAGGCT
>NZ_JAJUJR010000453.1 GCF_029265225.1 Sedimentibacter sp. | reverse complement strand
GGTCATATTTTAGGGTATATATTAGTATATCTTAATTAAAAAGGGCGTAAATCTTCCGGTCACCGGATGTTTGAGGTTTATTTATGCCAAGAACGGCAGGAGTCTATATTCTTATATATGTTTTATCAAAATAAATAATAGGAGGCAGTTATGGAGGATGAGGCATATGTTTCATGGGAACTTATAGGAGATTTTATGGAAAGAGCTTTTGAAGCTGTCGGCGTGCCGGCTGATGAAGCAAAAATATGCGCCGACGTGCTCATGGAAAGCGACAGGAGAGGTATTGAAAGCCACGGCTGCAACCGCTTCAAGCCAATATACATTGACCGCATAAGAGAAGGAATTCAAAACCCTGTCACTTTTTTAGAAGTTATAAAGGAAACTGCAACAACAGCCGTTGTTGACGGTCATGACGGAATGGGAATGGTAGTGGGGTACAAGTCAATGAACATGGCAATCCAAAAGGCTAAAAAGTACGGAATGGGAATGGTTGCTGCAAGAAACTCCACCCACTACGGAATAGCAGGATATTATGCAATGATGGCAGCAAAACAAAACATGATAGGAATCACAGGAACCAACGCAAGACCTTCAATTGCTCCCACATTCGGAGTGGAAAACATGCTTGGAACTAATCCCATGACATTTGCCATGCCCACTGATGAGGATTTTCCTTTTGTTCTTGACTGTGCAACCAGCATCATACAAAGAGGAAAAATTGAATATTACGCAAGAAACGGAATGGATACGCCAAAAGGTGCCGTAATTGATCAGGACGGTTTTCCACTGACAAACAGCGCTCAGATACTTTCAGAACTCACAAGCGGAAAAGCTGCCCTTGCACCACTTGGAGGAATAGGCGAAGAAACAGGAGGATACAAGGGTTACGGATATGCCACTGTTGTTGAAATACTTTCAGCTGCCCTTCAGGCAGGAAGCTTTCTGAGGTTGCTGTCAGGGACTGACGAAGACGGAAGAAAGACTGCATATCATCTTGGCCATTTTTTCATGGCTATTGACACGGAAGCATTCATGGGGTCAGATATGTTCAAACATACTGCAGGAGAAATATTAAGGGAACTTCGTTCTTCAAAAAAGGCTAAAAACCACAACAGGATTTACACCGCAGGTGAAAAGGAATATTTGTGCTGGCTTGAAAGAAAAGACAAGGGAGTGCCTGTGGGAATATCTGTTCAGAAGGACCTGGTTAATGTCAGAAATGAACTTAATCTCAAGCATAGATTTCCGTTTGAATAATTCAGGAAGATGTATTCAATTGGAGGATTTGGTTTTTATCATGCTTACATAAACAATTGGTAATTTCAAAAAAATTCCAAAAAAATAAATAATAATTGTTGCATTTTTGAAAACAATGCAGTATTATAATTGCATATACGATAATAGCAAACTTGTCGAAAGGCAAGGACGCAAAGCCATGGGTCTAATGTGAGTACTATGATTGCCAGGTTGCCGAAGAGAGATGAATGAATATATTCAACTGTATGCTTGGGCATACAGTTTTTGTTTTTTCTTAAAGGAAATCGTTCTTGAATGGGAGGAAATGATTATGTCAACAGTTGACACTTTATCCGGAAACGGAATGGATGACTTGAAAGAACTGCAGCAGAGATTGAATTATGAATCAATTAAACACCAGTTCAGACCTAAACTGATCGGGGGCTTAAACGAAGAAGACGTTTCTCAAT
>NZ_JAJUJR010000318.1 GCF_029265225.1 Sedimentibacter sp. | reverse complement strand
CCAGTAAGCAATAAATTGAATCTCAATGCAAAATTAAATACTTTGGGCACAATCCTTCCGGGTTTAAATGTGACTGATGATACTCAGATAGTTACTTTTACAATTAACGGGGTTTCGGTTACCACCAATAAATCTTATGCCAATTCAACGTTAAATGATGTTATGTCAGCTATAAACTCCAGCTCCGCAGGGGTTCAGATATCATTCAACTCCTTGAAGAACCAGTTTAATATAACATCCAAGACAACCGGAGCTGACACGAAAATTACATTGGGTGATAATTCAGAAAATTTACTGGATTCCATGGGACTGATAACCGGGGCAACAAAAACTGACGGCGTAGATGCTATTTTTGATCTGGATGGTGTTAACGGCATGGTCAGGACATCTAATGATTTTACTATTGATGGTGTGTCATATACGCTTAAATCTGTTGGCGGACCAATAACCATCAATGTAGGTGTAGATATAGATGCGGCAGTGAAAAATATAAAAGATTTTATAAACGGCTATAATAGCTTATTGGATACAATAAACAAAAAAATTTCTGAACAAAGGCCTAAATCCAACGGATCATATTATGATCCTCTTACAGACGATCAAAAATCAGCCATGAAGGATGCTGATGTTGCAGCATGGGAAGAAAAGGCAAAACAAGGTATGCTGTATGATGACAGCATACTTACCGGAATAGTGAACAATCTCAGGTCTGCAATTTATAATCCCACAAGTGCATCGTCATGGACAATGTCTTCTATAGGTATATCATCTACCAGCTATACTGATAAAGGAAAACTTACCGTTGATGAAGATAAATTAAAAAAAGCGTTGCAAGCGGATTTTGTAGGTGTAACTAATCTGTTTACAAAAGATTACAGCTTGTCTTATACGGATACAATGGATTCTGCAGCCAATAAGAAAGAACGCTATCAAAACGTCGGAATAGCACAAAGGATAAGTGATATTGTTCAGGATGCTGTCAGAACGACCAGAAATGCAAGCGGTTATAAGGGAACACTTTTGGAAGTAGCGGGAATACAAGGAGACGTTACAGAATATGATAACCAGCTTCTTGACCAGATCAATGATAAGCAAACTTTGATAGATAAGTTAAACAATGAACTTGGAGATAAGGAGAATTATTATTATACTAAGTTTACAGCAATGGAAACTGCATTAAGCCAAATGAACAGCCAATTAGCATGGTTGAGCCAGCAATTCGGCGGCTAGCAGATTGTTCATTAATTTTACGGAGGGATTAGGATGGCGCTCAACAATGCGTATAATCAATATAAGCAAAATTCTATTTATACAGCCAGCCCTGAAGAGCTGACATTGATGTTGTATAACGGACTTGTAAAGTTCCTTATGCAGGCCCAGGCTGCCTGCGAAAAGAAGGAAATCGAAAAGACACATAATTCTATAAAAAGGGCACAAGACATATTAACAGAATTCCGTGAAACACTGGATAGAAAGTATCCAATTGCAGAAAATCTTGATGCGTTATATGATTATATGTACAGAAGGCTTGTTGATGCAAATATCGCCAAAGATGCCGAAATAGTGGATGAAGTTCTGGGAATTGCTAAAGAATTAAGAGATACTTGGTCTCAAGCTATAAAAATTGTGAAGAAAAAGCCTGTTGGGTCTAATGATGTAGATAGCCTAACTTAAATACGCATGGTGATTAGTTTCCTTTATTCACTTTATTTGCATTAAATAAGTGTGTTTTATTAATTTTTGCAGCCGCAATTACGGCTCATGGAGGCTAAAATGAGTTTAACACCCGAAGAATATGTTCAGAGATTGACTGAAATTTCTCAAAAAAAGCTCAATATGCTTATAAGGATAAAAAATATAACGCGCCAGCAGTCTGAGGCAATAGAAAAAGAAGATGTTGACGCTTTGAACTACCTTATAAATAATAAAGCAGAAATTATGCAAAAGGTGGATGAGCTTGATGACCAGTTTGAACTTTATTTTGAAGGATTCAAAACAGTTTTGAATGTAACTTCACTAGATCAAATAACCACACCGTATAATGGCCTTCCGCAATTAAAGGGAACGGTTACAAGAGTATTTAACATTTTAAAAGAAACAATGCAGATTGATGAGAAGAACTGTAAAACTGCAAAAGAATTAAAAGAAAAAATTGCCCGGGAAATAAGAAAGATTAATATGTCAAAGGTAGCAAACAGGGCATATATGCAGCAGCCCATTCAACCTTCTGCTATTTATGTGGACAGAAAAAAATAAGTTTAAAAAGTAAAAAAGCTATTCAATTTTAATTTTTTACAGATATATTGTGCAGGTAAAATTACCTGCTTTTTTAGTGTCAAGAATTCATAGCGGTTTAAAAAATTAGAATATTGATAGATTTATTTGAAAAAATTTTATTTATATCTTATTATTTATAAAGCATATTTTGTATACGTGACTTCTTTTATAATAAAGTTTAATTAAGGCACTTGTGGAAATGAAGTACAAAGGCTGAATTTATAATCTATCGGCAGTTTTAACTTTAATGAAGGGAGCATATGAAGATGGAAACCTGCAGTAATTGTCCGAGAAATTGCGGCGTGAATAGAAGCGTGAGAAAAGGTTTTTGCGGAGTATCTGAGAATCCTGTGATTGCCAAAGCGTATCTCCATATGTGGGAAGAACCATGTATTAGTGGCAGCAATGGGTCAGGCACCATCTTTTTTTCAGGCTGCAATCTTAAATGCGTTTACTGTCAAAATTATAATATCAGTCAGGAATTAAATGGAGTAGAAATATCAAATGAGAGATTGTGTGAAATTATATTGGATCTTCAAAATAAGGGAGCACATAATATAAACTTTGTAAATCCATCACATTATATCAAACTGTTGTCTAAAATAACAAAAAAACTAAAACATGAAGGAAAGCTTAATATTCCTACTGTATATAATACTTCCTCCTATGATTCTGCAAAAGCTTTAGAAAAAGCGGAAGGGGCTTTTGACATTTATTTAGCCGACTTGAAATATATTGACAATAGTATTGCAAATAAATATTCGGGCGCATCTGACTATTTTCAAGTAGCTGCTGAAGCAATTTATGAGATGGTAAGGCAGGCAGGGGAACCAAGATTCAACAATAAAGGAATAATTGAAAAAGGATTAATAATACGGCATCTTGTCTT
>NZ_JAJUJR010000077.1 GCF_029265225.1 Sedimentibacter sp. | reverse complement strand
CCCAGTGTTGCTCCATGAAACATTGTAACATTGTTTCCGATAACTGCTGTTTCTCCTATTACAACTCCCATGCCGTGGTCGATGAACAATCCCTTGCCTATGGTTGCTCCCGGATGGATTTCAATTCCGCTCCATTTTCTTCCCATATTTGATATCCATCTGGCCATGAAAAATCTTTTTTTCTTGTAAAGGTTGTGAGCAATTCTGTATGTTATGAGCGCCTTCATGTGAGGATATAAAAGCAATACTTCTATTCTGTTTCTTGCTGCAGGGTCCCTGTCAAACACTGAATCTATATCTTCAATTATCGATTTTATAAATCTTATCATATGATCATTCCTTTCTAGTAGTACTTAACCATTGACAAATACTTCTCTCCGCCGTCAGGAGATACAGTAACTATTTTTTTGTTGTTTCCGTATTTTCTGGCAAGCTTTCTTGCTGCTGCCACATTGGCTCCGGTAGATATTCCAACCAGAATTCCTGTCTTTGTGGAAACCTCAACAGCTGTGTCTATGGCTTCCTCATCTGTTACAGTAAATATTTCATCCACATAACTTCCGTTGTATGCTCCCGGTACGAATCCTGCTCCTATTCCCTGTATTTTGTGAGGTGCCGGATTTCCTCCGGACAATACAGGTGATTTGGAAGGCTCAGCGCCTGCAGTTATTATATTCTTGTTGTATTCCTTGAGTCTTTTTGAAACTCCGGAAATTGTTCCGCCTGAACCAACACCTGCTACGAATATGTCAAGGTCGTTAACCTGGCTGATTATTTCTGGAGCAGTGGTTTTATAATGAAATTCCGGATTTGCCGGGTTGTTGAACTGGTCTGGCATGAAGTAATTCTTGACATCATTCAGGAGTTCATTTGCCCTGGCAATTGCCCCGGACATTCCCTTGGCACCTTCTGTGAGTATAAGTGTTGCTCCGTATGCTGCTATTATATTTCTTCTTTCAACGCTCATTGTTTCAGGCATTGTGATTACAACCTTGTATCCTTTGAGTCTTCCTATCAGAGCAAGACCTATTCCTGTGTTTCCGCTTGTAGGCTCAACAATTATGCTGTTTTTCTTAAGTATCCCTTTTTCTTCTGCATCCAATATCATTCCAAGGGCTGCTCTGTCTTTTATGCTTCCGCCCGGGTTGAATTTTTCCATTTTAATAAATATATTTTCTCCTGGCAATTGAACTATCGGAGTATTGCCTATTAATTTTAAAGTTGTAAAATTTTCCATATCTACCATCCTTTTTGATTTCCACTAAATCGGAAAATAACGTATAGCTAAATTGATTTCGTTAGGTTAGGGAGGCAGGAGGGGCCGAAAAATCTGGGTTAGAGCATACAAAAAATCCGCCTCTATATCAGAGACGGATATAATCCGCGGTTCCACTCTTATTGGCAAATAAATTGCCCACCTTAACAGCACCATCATGCTATTTCATTTTAACGGGTTGATTCCGCAGCAGCCTACTTCATATTTCGGTGCTGTACTCCGAAGGGCACTTCACATATACATCCAATAAGCATCCTTTCAGCCAGGAGATGCTCTCTCTAAAAATTCAATATATATTACTTTCCTTCTTCACTGTATTTCCTAATCATTTAGTTGGGTATATTTTTTACTAATTATATTATACTGCCTTAAAAAAAGCAACACTTTTTTAAAAATATTTTTAATAATTATTTTTCTGTAGTGTTGTCACTTTTCAGCTTATTAATGAAACTGTATGTTATTTTCGCTGTAAGTCCCCAAATAACCTTATCTTCATAATTATAAAAATAAACGGGGTACCTTATGTTCCCCCAGTTGTAATTGATCCCGTCATTTACCATGTGGTATGGAAAATCCTTGTCAGCCTGAGGCAGATAGTTCATATAATATTTTTCAGGTTCATTGTTCATGAAAAATGACAAGGGAACAAAAAAAAGCTCATCTACCTCATCCTTGCTGTATGAAATTTCAGAAACATCCAGGTTGCTGATGTATCCCAAAAAAGAATATACAAATGAACCGCTTTTGCTTGTAGCATAATCAAGTTCAGACAATATTTCAATGTTATCTCTGGAAATTCCAAGTTCCTCCCAGGTTTCGCGCTTTGCTGCTTCCGCGGGACTTTCATAGTCCTCGATTTTCCCCCCAGGAAATGATATTTCGCCCGGTTGTCTTATGGTTTTAGACCTTACCTCATATATCAGGTGAAGTTCTCCGTCTTTTTCTACAAGTGGAACAAGCACGGAAAACCTGAAATCCTCATCAATTGGTTTTGGTTCAACATTATTTATTTTATTTCTTACATATTCAATATTCATAATCCGTCAAGCCTCATCAATCCAAATAGTATAAATACCAGTCCTGATATTGTTTTTATTATATAAGAAGGTATGTGTTTAGTCAACGATGAGCCTATAATTATTCCTATGAATCCTATGAACAGCATTCCTGCGACGGAGCCTGAAAGCACCAGCAGCGGATAATCTGCTTCCATAGCCAGTGTCATTGCAGTAAGCTGTGTCTTGTCTCCCATTTCACCAAGGAAGAAAGTAAGAGCTGTTGTTATTACGGGGCCGAACCTGAAACACCTGCCGCTGCAGTCTTCATCATCTGAAATGATTATAATTATGCCGAAAAATATAAACATTAATCCTGCAAAAATCTGAAGAAGATTCTGGTCAATCATTCCCGACATTATACTTCCTAAAAAAACCGCTGCTCCGTGATTTAAAAACACTCCGAGCAGTATACCCAGAAGCATTTGAACCATGGTATACTTTGCAGCGAGGGTCATTAGCATAAGCTGGGTTTTATCACCTATTTCAGCAGCAAATACCAGTACAAAAGCTTCCAAGAACTCCATGCAATTCCTCCATTAATTTATTATCAAACAAACACTTTTATTAATTGTACATATATATTATAATATTTGATATGAAGTACAATCAGAACTAAAAATATAATTTTGATTGCTTATTTGGAGGCATTATGTTAAATATACTGATTACCACAGCTCCTTTCGGAAACGGGCACAAGATGGTGGCTACAGCTTTAAAAAATGCATTTGTGAACAAAGGGTACACCAATGTGTTTGTAGTGGATTTGTTTACGGAGGCTCACCCTAAAATTACTGAAACAATTAAAAAAGCATACATAAAAAGCTACGACTTCGGGGACGCATATTCCAAAATTTATTATGGCTCCGAAAAGCTTACAGACATGAAAGTCATTGAATTATACAGAAACTTCGGTTACAAAAAGCTTGATGAAATTGCAGGGTCATTCCACCCGGACCTTATAATCAACACGTTTCCCATTTTGTCATCACTGAAAGTAAAAGACAAAAACAACAAAAATATACCTGTGTTCAACATCGTTACGGATTTTTATGTTCACAAGCTATGGATCAGTGAAGAAATAGACAAATTTTACATAGCAACAAACGAGTTGCAGGAAGAACTGAAAAAAATGAACATTCCTGTTGAAAAAACAGTTGTTTCAGGTATACCCATAAGGGATGCCTTTGAAGAAGTGGAAAACATAACAAACCTTTATAAAAAGTACAACTTCAGAAAGGGCAAGAAAATTGTATTGATTAATTCAGGCGCATTCGGAGTATTCAGAAACATAAAGAATGTGTGCGTCGAGCTTTGCAAGGACAGATCGATCCAGGTTGCCGTTGTGTGCGGAAACAATCACGCCCAGAAGGAAAGTCTTGAAGCCCTCGGTCTTAGAAATCTGAAGGTCTTTGGATTTACCGAGAACATTGATGAACTTTATAAAATATCAAGCTGCATGATAACAAAATCCGGCGGCATCACTTTAAGCGAAGCATTGGCTGTTCAAATTCCTCTCATCATAATAAAGCCTGTTCCGGGACAGGAAAAGGAAAATGCCCTTTATTTCGAGAAAAAAGGGGCTGCTATAATTGCAAACAATACATTTCAAATTATTAACAGCACGAAGGAGCTTATAAAGAATCCCGACATGCTCAATGCAATGCGAAAAAACATGAGGAAAATGTATTATAAATCATCTTCTGAAAAAATAGTTGATGATGTTGTTGAAAGTATAGAAAAATAAGAGGTAATTATGAGAAAATTCTTGTTTTTGCTTTCATTTATTTTGCTTCTTTCAGGCTGCAGCGGCGAAAAAAGTGCAGTCTCAGATCATGCTGCCCTGGTTGAAACCGTTGCTGTAAAGCTGGAAAGAACGGACACCTGCTTAAGCTATGTTGGAATCATAAACAGTGATTCCTTGAAAAAATACTCCTTCAAAACAGGCGGCATATTGAAATCCATATATGTGCAGCCGGGCCAAAGCATAAGTGAAGGGGACATTTTGCTTGAGCTGGACAAGTCCGACCTGAAGCTTCAATCGGATGCTGCAAAAAATCAGTCAGATGCCGCCTATTCACAGTATGAAAAAGCTGTTGCCGGTGCTCAGGACGAAGACATAAATGCTGCAAAAATTGATGTAGAAAAGGCTCAGGCAGCATATGACTATGCACTTCTTGCATTTGATGATGCAAAAGTTCTTTTTGAAGAAGGAGCAGTGTCAGAATCAAGCTTCAAGGAAGCGGAGCTTGGCTTAAACATTGCACAAAAGGAGCTTGATCAGTCAAAGGAAGTATTGAGCAAAACAATAGCAGGCACACGAGCGGAAGACATTGCTTCAGCAAAATCTCAGTACGAATTGTCTTATAAAAACTACGAAGCTTCCTTAAAGCTATATGATGAAGCAACTCTTATAAGTGATGTAAATGGATATGTGGCAGACATCTTATATAAAGAAGGAGAACTTCTTCCTGCCGGCTATCCTGCAATATTGATTCAAAGTGAAAATCAGGTAGTGACTGTGGGGTTAACCCAGGAAGATGTCGAAAAAGTAAGTGTTGGAACCATGGCCAGAATTACTGTAAACAATGAAGCATATTCAGGAAAAGTAACAAGTATCAATCTTACTCCTGATGAAGCAACAATGACATTTACAACAGAAATATCCACTGAAACAGACAAAAAATTTTATATAGGCTCCATAGCAGAGGTGGAACTCATAACAGGAGAGACAGAAGGAATTTATCTTGAAATCCCCTACATATTAAATGATGGTGAAAATTACGTCTACATACTGGAAGATGGCAAATCCATAAGAAAAAATATTGAGGTATTGGAGATTGTGGATGACAAGGCGCTGGTGAAGGGTTTGTCGGACAATGATGAGGTTATCATAACAGGAGCCGACAATATTAAGGACGGTTCACCTGTCATGACAAAGTGAGGCGCACATGAAAAAAATCATTTCATTTCTGCTCAGAGAAAAATATGTGGTTGTTGCTGCCTTTGTTCTTACAATATTATTTGGTATCTTTTCATTTTACCGCATGCCCCGTCAGGAAAATCCTGACATAACAAGCCCATCTGCCTTGATAACAACAGTTTATCCCGGAGCTTCCGCCCATGATGTGGAAGAGCTTGTGACCAAGAAAATTGAAGAAGAAGCTTCAAAAATTGACGGCATAGAAAAAATCGACTCTGTATCAAACGATAATTTCAGTGCAGTCATAGTTACCATAAGCTATTCCGTTGACAAGGAAAAGCAGTGGTCTGACTTAAAAGAATACATCGACAATGTCAAGGCTGAGCTTCCATCAGGATGTTATGAGCCCGACATTGATACTGAATCAATGGTTGAGACGGCAGGAATGCTCCTGTCAGTTTCAGGAGAAAATCTTACCTCCAGCCAGCTTGATTATTATGTAAAAAAACTGAAGCAGAACCTTTTATCAATCGAAGAAATAAATAAAATTATCATAGCAGGAAATTTAGAAAAAAAAGTATTTGTTGAAACAAATGCCATGAAACTTAACAATTATTCTGTTTCAATAGAAGAAATATATAATCTCCTGCAGGCTCAGAATTTAAGAATACCTGCAGGAGCAATAAAAACACCGGGCGGAAAAATAAACGTTAATGTTCCCGAGAGTTTTGAGTCCCTTGAAGACATTGAAAATATCATAGTAGCTGCATCGGCAAGAGGAACCGTCAGGCTCAAGGATGTGGCTCATGTTTACTTCGGCGAAGACGATGATGCAAAAGAAATATACAACAACGGTAAAAATGCAGTTGTCCTCGCTGCATACTTCAAAACAAAAAACAATGTTGTGCTCATAGGTGATGAAATAGACGCAGCCATTGAGAACACAAAAAATGACGCTGCAGCAGACTTGAACATAGACAAAATAACATTCCAGCCCGAAGATGTGAAGCTTGCTCTGGATGATTTCATCCTGAACCTCTTTGAAGGAATAATTTTTGTAATTGTCATAGTACTTATTGGAATGGGAATAAGAAATGCTCTGATAGTTTCAGTTTCACTTCCTCTTACTATCTTTGCATCCTTTGTGTTCATGTATCTTTTAAAAATTGATCTGCAGCAGATATCCATAGCAGGCCTCATCATGGCAGTTGGCATGGTTGTTGACAATTCCATCGTTGTGACTGATGCCGTACAGGTGAGACTGAACGAAGGACTTCCAAATGACCAGGCAGCCCTTGAAGGAGTAATGGAATCTGCAGTCCCTGTATTCACTTCAACACTCACCACTGTTGCCGCCCTTGCAACACTGTTTGTCCTGCCCGGCGAGGCAGGCGAATTCATAAAGACAATGCCGGTAGTGATAATTGCTGCCCTTTTGTTTTCTTATGCTGTTTCCATATTTGTTGTTCCGGTTTTTGCAGCAATGTTTTTCAGGACAAACACAAGGCTTGACAATTATGACAGCAAAACAAGACAGGTTTTTTCAAATTTGCTCAGTGCTGCCTTCAGCCGCAAAAAACTGACAATTGTGTTGGTATTCGGCATCTTCTTCCTGAGCGTGGCTGCTGCTGTGCTTGTGCTGCCCCTTGAAATCTTCCCCTACACCGACAAGGACTATCTGTATGTAGATGTTGTAAACTCAAGAAAGGGAGACATAAAAAGCACTCATGAGCTTACAAAGGAAATAGAAGCTATGCTTCTTGAAGAACCGGCCACAGAAAGCATTTCTTCCTGCGTAGGAGGATATTTTCCAAAATACTACCTGACTTCTGCAATTGGATCAGACTCTTCTGACTTTTCACAGCTCATTGTAAAATTCAACCTGAAGAATGACAAGACATTAGGAAAAGACAGGCAGGAGTTCATGATGCGCATTCAGAACAAATTAAACAACAACATAACAGGAGCTCAGATAACCGCCAAGCTTCTGGCCATTACAGCACCAGGCTCAGACATTGAAATATTTATTACCGGATCTGAAAGAAGCAAACTGGTTGAAAGGGCAAACATGATTAAAGGCGAACTCATGAACATTGAAGGGCTGTACAATGTGGCAAGCACATATGCAAGTGCTCGTCAGGAATACAGCATAAATGTGGACAACACCGCTGCCTCCATGTATGGGCTCACAAAGTACGATATTCAGCGCCAGGTAAACATTGCTCTCAGCGGAATCAATGCTTCGGTTTTAAAATTAGACGACAGTGAGTACGACATTATCCTTAAGTCAGACATTGCAAGCATAAGTGAGCTTGAAAACTTTAAAATAAAGTCAACCGCCACAGGAAACAAAATAATGCTTAAGCAGGCAGCCGATGTTGCACTTAATGCAGCAGAGCCATCATCCCAAAGGTACAACAAGTCTCCTGTTATAAAGGTAACTGCTGAGGTTTCCAAGGGATACAGCGCCCAAAAAATACAAAACGAAATTGAAAAGATTATCCGTGAAAACTATTCTGGGGATGATGCAAGCTTTGAATTCGGAGGAGAAAAGCAGACATTATCCAAGTACCTGAAAGGTCTTGGCATAGCTGCAGCCATATCTCTTGCGGCAATCTTCGTCATTTTAATGATTCAGTTCAATTCCCTTGTGCAGCCGCTCATAATCATGATATCAGTTCCATTGTCTGTCATAGGCTCCATACTGGGTTTGTGGATTTTTGGTCAGCCCTTTTCATTCACTGCAGGCCTTGGGCTTTTATCTCTCATAGGAATTGTTGTAAACAACGCCATACTTCTAATTGAATATATTAACAGGGCAAGGCATGACGGGCTATCAATCGAAGAAGCCTGCAAAAGCTCCGTCAGGAGAAGATTCCGTCCCATAATGCTTACGACCATAACGACAGTGGTTGGGCTTGTGCCTCTGGCTTTATCTGCAAGTTCATTTTTTACGCCGATGGCTGTGGCGCTTATGACAGGTTTAATGGTTTCAACACTGCTGACGTTGATTGTTGTACCTACGCTTTACAGCATGATTGAAAAATAATTTTAAATATTTAAAAACAGCAGCCATTACTGCCGTAAGACTATTTCATCCATTTTGTAGGGGCGGGTCTTGTGCCCGCCCGCAGGGTTGAATCATCAGAATTGCTGCTGTTTCTTATTATATCACTTTCTACCGAATTTTTTAACAATTGCACCAACTGCAAAAATAATAAATCCAACACCCACTCCAGCAAACAAGGAATCAAAGCTCAATTCAAAAAACAATTCACATGACAGATGAGCAGTAATTCCCCCTATGCTCGATGCAACAGCAAATCTATGGTCAATTTTGTCCTTGAAGAAAAGCGCTCCAAGCATAGGAAACAAAAGCACAGTACCCCTCAGTCCCGTTGCCAGAAAACCCCAGGTGAGAATTGCAGTCTGCTTATTAATGCTCACAATTGCAGCCGAAATGAGAAAAGACAAGACTATGAAAATTCTGCTGACAAGAAGCTCTTTTTTTCCATCAGCATCTTTTCTTATAAATTTCTTGTAAATATCTTTGGACACAATAGTCCCAAATCCAAGAGCCATGCCGGAACCAGTTCCCACAAGAGCAAGAAGAAGAGTTGCAAGAACAGCACCTCCAAGCAATGGAGGCATATTTTCCAATACAAAAATGGGAAATGCCTGACTTGATTCTATTAAGGGATAGTTTATTT
>NZ_JAJUJR010000362.1 GCF_029265225.1 Sedimentibacter sp. | reverse complement strand
GATCCGCCCCTACAGATTGAAAATAATAAATTTTTGCGATGAATTTGAAATCCGTTTTGTAAGGGAGGACCTCGTGTCCTCCTGTAAATACAAAATTATTGAATTAACAACAACGGGCGGACACAAGATCCGCCCCTACAGATTGAAAATAATAAATTTTTGCGATAAATTTGAAATCCGTTTTGTAAGGGAGGACCTCGTGTCCTCCCGAAGATAACAAATTATCGTATTAAAACAATTATAGGGCGGATACAATCCGCCCTATATTATTATTTCTTTTTAAAATTGTTTATTTCTCGGCAGAAAATTTCTGCCATTATTTCATTTCCCTGCTCGTTGAAATGCAGGCCATCTGTGTAGTAATCTCCCGGTGTCAATTCTGTCGCCTTGTCAAATTCCTCATAGAAGTCAATATATTTGATGTTGAATGTTTTACAGAATTTAAAAATCCACTGGCGGTATTCATACAGGTCTTTTGCTACCATTTCAAAATCCGTAAATTCGCTCCAGTCCTGTCTTACATTTTTCAAATCTATCTTTGTAGGAATTCCAATAATGGGGTCTATGTACTTTGCAATGGACTGATGAGCCATGGACATGATGTTTGACTTTACCACACCCAGATCGGCGCCTGAAATAAAATCATTTACTCCGCCCATTATGAGGACTGCATCAGGCCGTTTCATGTAGACAGCTTCATGATAGCGGCTCAGCATTCCTCCGCTTGTATCTCCGTTTATTCCTTCATTGATTATATCAATGCCCAGCTTATCCTGAGCAATTTTGGTCCATATTTTTGATCTTCTTACTCCAAATCCATATGTGAGGCTGTCGCCCAAACAAACTATTTTCATACCCGTTCCTTTCACCGCTGACAATATTCTTGTTTTTAAACAATATCACATCATTTAAGCGGTGTAAAGGCCTTATTACAAGTTTCCTGCATATGCATTTTCAAGCACTGTCATGTAATCTTCCTTGTTCATTGGGCGCGGATTGCTTTCAGTTGAAATATTTCTCACTGACATTTCAGCAAGCATTTCAAAATCGTTTTGGTTGACGCTGAGGCTTGAAAATAATGGCAGCCTTACATCAACAGCAAGCTTTTTAACTGCATTTACTGCCTTTCTTGCTCCATCTTCAACAGTGCTGTATTCAATGCCCATTGCCTTGGCAATACGTGCATAGCGCTCCATACAGAAGCTCATGTTGTAGTCCATGACGTATGGCAGGAATATTGCGTTGCATACGCCGTGAGGCAAATCGTAAACTCCTCCTAATGATTCAGCCACACAGTGAACAGATGCTACGTCAGAATGGCTGAAAGCTATGCCTGCAAGCATGCTTCCTAAAAGCATGGCGCTTCTTGCTTCTAAATTGCTTCCTTCATTGACAGCGGTCAAGAGATTGTTGTAAATCAGTTCCACAGCGTACAATGCAACTGCATCGCTTATTGGTTCAGCGCATGTTGCAGTGTATGCTTCTATGGCATGTGTAAGGGCATCCATGCCTGTTGATGCTGTTATATGAGATGGAAGTGACAAAGTCAGTTCAGGATCACATATGGCTACCTTGGCTGCCGTGTACTGGCTTTTTACAGTCATTTTGTAATTATTTGCTGTGTCTGTGATTACAGATGAAAATGTAAGCTCACTTCCTGTTCCGGAAGTTGTGGGAATAGTTATCAATAAAGGCAGAGGCTCTGTAGCAGCAGTCTTGCCTTCGTACTTCTTTATTTTGTCGGCATTGTGGGCAAGAAGAACACCTACGGATTTGGCACAGTCAATTGGGCTTCCGCCACCCACTGCTATAATGGAGTCAGTTCCAAATTCTCTTGCAATTCTTGCTCCTTCTTCTGCATTGACATCTTTTGGGTTTGCTTCCACTCCGTCATAAATTATGTATTCAATATTATCTTTGTCCAAAATTGCTGTAACTTTATCTAAAATGCCTGCATTTCTAACGCCTTTGTCGGTTACTATGATAGGTCTTTTTCCTCCGAAGGTTTTCATTTCATCGCTTAATGATTTAAGGCATCCAGGCCCGTACACAATTTTTGTTGGCAATGTGAAGCTGAATGGTGATGTAAAATTGTTCATAATATTCCCTCCAAGTTTTTCTATAATCATATAACTTTTTGTTTATTAATTCAACCATAAAGTAAGCTTGCTCATGAGAACTTTATTTGCTAGGATGATGCTCACATTCATTATCAGTTTTTCTTATAAAACACAAATTGTCATTTTCAAAAGATGCATCCTGAAAAACCCCTAGCAGCAGTTTTCCGTATTCACCCAGTCTTTCTGTTATTTCATGTTCATTTATTAAATATATTGTAATCGACTTGCTTGTTGTGCTCAGCACATCCCAGAGGGCATCAAGGTTTTCGCCGTAATAGCCTGGAAAATCCAGTTGTTCTTTTATATATTTGTGGGCAGCAGTCTTGTCTGTCATAAGCTTACCGTCTAATATTATTTCCATCATACGCCTCCTAATAAAGCTGTGTAAATGTTTCATAGTGGTCATCAGTGTAATAAATCAAACCGTCGTTTGAATAAACTATTCTTTCTTCTCCTCTGTATCCTCCGCTGTAGTTCACGTCACATT
>NZ_JAJUJR010000446.1 GCF_029265225.1 Sedimentibacter sp. | reverse complement strand
GTAATGCTCAATGAATATTACGCTGCAAGAGGATGGGACGAATACGGCGTTCCTACAGATGAAAAGCTTGAAGAACTTGGTCTGGAAATGAAATCAGCTCAGGAAGCATATTAATACTTTAATAAAATAAAACAGAACATCCATTTAGGAATGTTCAGATTGAATGATAATCCTCGGATTCAACAAATTGTAGGGCGGATCTTGTATCCGCCAGCGGGAGGACAGTAGTCCTCCCCTACATATTGAATTAAATGTCATCAATTGAGAACATCATTTATGGATGTTCTGAATTTTAAATGAAGGTGATAATGATGGTTGATTCTAGTATCGACTTAAAGGAATCAAATGAAATATTAAACAAATATCCTCCTGAAAAAAGATTCACGCTTGCAATACTTCAGGATGTACAAAGACAATATGGATTTGTGCCCAGAGAAACCATGGAACTGATTGCTGAATACTTAAACCAGCCTGTAAGTGAAATTTACAGCATGGCAACATTTTACAAGGCCTTAAGCCTAAAGGCCAAAGGAAAATACATCATCAAGGTCTGCAATGGAACTGCCTGTCACATAAGGGGCTCGAACGCGTTGATGGATGAAGTTGCTGAAGTTCTTGACATCACTCCGGGAGAAACCACCTCTGACGGATTGTTTTCAATTGAAATAGTTAACTGTCTCGGTGCCTGTGCCCTGGCTCCGGTCATGGTTATTGATGATAAATATTACGGCGGTATGACCAAGGAAAAAGTGAAGGCTGTAATTGAAGAATACAGGAGGGCGGAATGAACAGTAAAAACAGGAGAATATTGGTGTGCTGCGGTACAGGCTGTCTTGCCAACAACAGCTATAACGTATACACAAAGTTTCTTGACAAATTAAAAAACACCTCAATTGATGTTGTTCCTTCAGTTAAGTCTACCGGATGCAACGGTTTGTGCGAAAAAGGACCGGTTGTTAAAATTCTCCCGGATGAAATTTCATATTTCAAGGTAAAAGAATCAGATGTAGACGAAATAGTTGAAAAAACCATACTTAAGGGTGAAGTTGTTGACAGGCTTCTCTACTTTGACACCAACGAGAAAAAAAGAATTGTGTCCCACAAGGATGCATCCTTTTACAAGCATCAGAACAAGATTGCCCTTCGAAACATCGGTGAAATTGACCCTCAAAGCATTGAAGACTACAAGGAGCGCGAAGGCTACAAGGCACTTGAAAAAGTTTTGTTTTCAATGACGCCTGAACAAATAATCCAGGAAGTTGAAGCTTCAGGCTTAAGAGGCAGAGGCGGTGCAGGATTCCCAACAGGAAACAAATGGCGAACATGCTTTCAGTTCGAAAACAATCCAAAATACGTTGTATGCAACGGCGACGAAGGCGACCCCGGCGCTTTCATGGATAGAAGTGTCATGGAAGGCGACCCCAATACCGTCATTGAAGGAATGATAATCTGTGCTTTTGCAATAAATTCAAACAGAGGTTTTCTGTACATAAGAGATGAATATCAGCTGGCAAGAAAAAATATGCAGCTGGCAATTGAAAGTGCCAGGGCTCATGGATATCTGGGGAAAAACATCATGGGAAGCGGGTTTGACTTTGACCTTGAAATCGTAAGGGGCGGAGGCGCTTTTGTATGCGGTGAATCAAGCGCTCTCATGGCTTCAATTGAAGGAAGTGTCGGCGAACCAAGAGCCAAGTACATAAGAAGCGTAGAAAAAGGTTTGTGGGACCAGCCTACGGTTCTTAACAATGTTGAAACTTGGGCCAATGTACCTCC
>NZ_JAJUJR010000287.1 GCF_029265225.1 Sedimentibacter sp. | reverse complement strand
ATCCCATTTTTTTTAAAATGTCAACTGCTGCAGACTTTCCTGTGCCGATGCTTCCTGTGATGACAATCACTTTTTTGGTTTTGCATGTTTCTGCTGACTGCTCATTCATGGCTGAACTATCATGGTTATTTTGCTTCATACCAGCTACCGCCCACATTCACGTCAGATTCCAGGCGAACCTTGAAACCCTGGACCACATTTTCCATTTCTTCTTTAAGAAGCGTCTTCACTGCTTCAAGTTCATCACCTGCAGTTTCTATTATAAGCTCATCGTGTACCTGCAGAATGAGCCTTGACTTCATTTTGCTTTTTTTAAGTCTGTTGTATACACCAACCATTGCAGCCTTGATTATGTCTGCTGCCGTGCCCTGCACCGGTGTGTTAAGGGCAATTCTTTCCCCGAAGGAGCGAATGTTGAAGTTTCGTGAGGCAAGCTCCGGAATATACCTTCTTCGTCCAAAAAATGTTGTGACATAACCGTCCTTCTTGCCCTGCTCAACAATGTTTTTCATGTATTGGTCAATGTTTGAGAAAAACGACAGATAATTTTCTATGTACTGTTTTGCTTCCTTCCTTGGAATACCTAAATCCCTGCTTAAGCCGTAGTCGCTTATTCCGTATACTATTCCAAAGTTTACTGCCTTTGCCCTGCTTCTCATGGTTGGAGTAACGTCTTCCATGTTTACATGGAAAACCTGTGATGCAGTCTTGGTGTGTATGTCTTCATGGTTAATGAATGCATCAATAAGATTTTTTTCGTCGGCAAGATGAGCCAGCACGCGAAGTTCTATCTGGGAATAATCTGCATCGCAAAGAACAAATCCATTCTCAGCAACAAAAGCCTTTCTCAGTTCCCTTCCCTCATCAGTGCGTGTAGGAATATTCTGCAGGTTTGGTTCCGTGCTTGATATTCTTCCTGTTGCTGCAATTGTCTGGTTGAATACTGAATGGACACGGCAGTCTTCATTGCTGATTACATTTTTAAGCCCGTCAACATATGTTGAGTTCAACTTCACCATCTGCCTGTAATCCACAATGTATCTGGCTATTTCATGTTCTGACATGAGTTTTTCCAGCACTTCAGCATCGGTTGAAACTCCTGTCTTCGTCTTCTTTATAACCGGCAGATTCAGTTTTTCAAATAAAATGTATGAAAGCTGTTTTGGAGAATTTATGTTGAAGCTTTCTCCTGCCAGCTCATAAATTACCTTTTCCAGCTCTGTAATTTTTCCCTGGAAATGAACGCCCAGGACCCCAAGCATATCCGTGTCAACCTTGAAGCCTACGAACTCCATGAATGCCAGCACTTCAATCAGTGGAATTTCAATCAAATTGAAAAGGTCGGTCATTTCAAGTTCGGCTATTTCCGATAAAATAAGTTTTTCAGTCCTTATTACAACATTTATAAAATTGTACAGGTAAGTTTTTTTGTTTTCCAGGTCCAGTTCCCTGAATGTTATGCCTTTTTTGCCTGTTCCAAGAATTTCACTTTCCGAAGGTATATCTTCCTTCAGGTATTCATATGCTGTCTTGTCTATGGAATAGGAACTTTCAGAAGGATTAAGAAGATACTTTCCAATTTCCGAGTCAAAAGTAATTCCGTTAAGCTCCATTTTATTTTTCATGAGATAAATCACTTCATTTTTGATGTTGTGACCTGACACCTTGATTGTATCGTCTGCAAATATATCCTTTAAAATGTTAAGGACCTTTTCTTCTCCGATTTTTTCAAGATCTATATAGTATATTTTTTTGCCGTCTGAAATTCCAAGTGCAACTGCTTTGCTGTACAATGCCCTGTCGCCGTCTAAGAGAAATTTGACATATGACTTTTTAGTCTTTTCAATATCTTCTGCAATTTCAATTATCTTTTTTTCATCATCAATATAAATAATTGTGCTGGTGTCCACGTAATTTGTTTCATTTGAATCATTTGTTTCATTTGAATCGCTGACTGCAGTATCAAACAAGGACATCTGCGACTGTTCCTGAACAATTTCAGGAACTGAAATATCCTCTATTCTTTTTTTGAAATTTCTAAATTCCAGCTGGTCATACAAATCGGATAGACTTTTCGCATCAGGCTGTTTAAGCCTGTAATCTTCAATGTCAAATTCAATGGGAATGTCTGTGATTATGCGAGCAAGGCCCTGGCTCATGTATGCCTGGAGCTTGTCAGATTCAAGTTTTTCCTTGAGCTTACCCTTTATGTTATCGATATTTTCATAGATGTTGTCAAGGCTTTTGTATTCCTGAATGAGCTTCAGGGCTGTTTTTTCACCGATGCCCCCTACTCCGGGAATGTTGTCCGAAGAATCTCCCATAAGAGCCTTAAGGTCCACGAACTGGGCAGGAGTTATTCCATAATCCTCGTTCATTCTTTCAATGCTCATTTCCTCGGTGTTTGTCACGCCTTTTTTTGTAAGTATTACCCTTGTATTATGGTTAATAAGCTGAAGATAATCCTTGTCACTTGTAACAAGGTATGTCTTTACTCCATGCTCTTGTGCAGCACTGGCAAATGTTCCTGCGACGTCGTCTGCTTCAAAGCCTTCTATTTCAACACATTTAATGTTATGAACCTCAAGCACGTCTCGTATAAGCTGAAACTGCGAAACAAGTTCGTCCGGAGCTTTTTGTCTTGTGGCTTTGTATTCCTTGTATTGTTCATGCCTGAATGTAGGCTTCTTTGGGTCAAATGCAACACATATGTACTCAGGAGAATATGTATCTAAAAGTTTATACATCATGCTTAAAAAACCATATACAGCATTTGTAAACTGACCTTTTTTAGTCTTTAGAGGAGGCATTGCATAAAACGCTCTGAAAAGCAGACTGTTGCCGTCCAATATCATAATTTTATTTTCCATTTAATCTCCTTTGCATCAAAGAATTCCGTCAAAAAACAGCCGACGGTATCTTATTATTATTTTTATTATAACAATTTCTATACTCAGGGTAAAGGAATATTTTATCTCATATATTGATTTTTCAAACATATAATTAATTAACGATGTGGAGGTGCAATGAATATTGAATAAAATTGCTGCTAAAAACTATAATTTTTCAAATGTGAAATTCTTTACTCCGATGCAGTTGAGCGAGCACTACAATTTGTACACAAGATATATAGATTGTCTTAATAAGGTTAATCTTGATTTGACTCTCAGCGAATCAAATGAATGCAACCAGAATTACAGCAGTACAAGATCTGCTCAAAAATCAAAGACGTTTTGTTTTGATGCCATAAAGCTCCATGAACTGTTTTTTGAAAACCTTACAGGAAACAACACAACAATATACGGCAGGGCTGAGGAAGTAATCGATGAGGTGTTTGGCTCTTACAGCAACTTTCTTGAAAAATTCAAATGCATAGCCTTGTCCATGAGGGGATGGGTAATGCTCTGCTTTGACAAATACAGCAGCGAGTATTACATCTACGGCCAGGATTCCCACGACGACGGCGTCATGCTTTACGCCGAACCTCTTATAGTCCTTGATGTGTATGAACATTCATACATGATTGATTACGGCATCAACAGAAGCTTGTATGTTGATGTTTTTTTCGAAAACCTTGATTTTAATGTGGTCAACACCAGGATAAATAATCTGT
>NZ_JAJUJR010000320.1 GCF_029265225.1 Sedimentibacter sp. | reverse complement strand
ATACTATGACCGTATATTGTGCAGCTTGAAGAATGGTGCCAAGGCAGTTGCAGTAGCATATGATTTTCAGGTGCTTGACGAAGTTCCTTCAGAAGAGCACGATGTCAAGATGGACATGATAATTACGGAGAAAAATATTTACAATTAATATGTTATTGTAAGGGCGAGTTACTGCCCGCCCGCATTAATAATTTTGTTATTTTCGGGAGGACACGAGGTCCTCCCCTACATTTTTGAACCAAATATGTCATGAATCAATCAGGCTTATGCCTGATTTTTTGTTTTATCTTGCTATGGTGAGCACATATACTTTGGATGCACCGTTTTTTAAGAGTGTATTTGAGCATTCATCGGCTGTGGAGCCGGTTGTGAACACGTCATCAACTAAAAGGACTGTCTTTCCTGTAAGCAGTTCAGTCATGCCTCTTTTCACATCAAATGCATTCTTAAGGTTTTTCCTTCTGTCTTCCTTTGTCATCTGACTTTGCTTAGGTGTTTTCTTTATTCTTTTTAAAACATCTCCATAAGGAATTAACATATCTTTTGAAATATATCCGGCCAGAAGTTCCGACTGGTTATAGCCTCTTTTTCTCAGTTTCGAACGGTGAAGGGGGACAGGAACAACAAGTTCAAATCCGCAGTAGCCCGTTTCCTTCATAAACTCAACAAGGCACCTTCCAAAAAATCTGTAAAAATAAGGCTTGTTGTAATACTTGAAATAATATATTCCCTTTTTAACGGTGCCCTCATAGGCAAAGACAGACCTGGACATTTCAAAGCTGTGTTCATTTTTCCTGCAGTCAGAGCAAAGATTTCCGGGAGCATTCATGTCAATGGGCTTTGAACACTTCATGCATATGGGAGGAATAATTTTTTTCATTGTTTTTTCGCAGTCTTTGCAGATGTATCTGTCAACTATTGCTTCATCATGAGTTTCACAGAAGAAACATGTGTTTTTTTCAGGATACAAAAGTTCCAGAAGCGATTCAACATAAGCTTTCATATTTACTCCATAAAACCCTCGGACAGCATGGCATATGTTTCAACTGCCGAGCGAAGTCTGTAATCAAGAGCAGAATACCGCTTGTCGATTTTGTTGTTGTTGACCATGTCGCGCATATACTTTTCAATTCCCACCAGCACAACAAGCTTTTTAGCCCTTGTTATGGCAGTGTAGAACAAATTTCTTGTAAGAAGCATTGGAGGTCCCCACACAATAGGCATTATCACAACGGGGAATTCACTTCCTTGGCTTTTGTGGACGGTGGTGGCATATGCAAGTATGAGTTCATCAAGCTGGCTGAAAGGATATGCTACTTCTTTTTCTTCGTCGAACTGTACAAACAGCTGCTGTTCTATTTCATCAACAAAAATTACATAACCTATGTCTCCGTTGTAGATGCCTTCACCTGTTATGGTTGTTCCATCCTTGTGGTTTATTTTCCATTCAGCCTGATAGTTGTTTTTTATCTGCATGACCTTGTCACCCACGCGGAATGTGTACTTGCCGTACACCTTTTCTTTTTTGAGCTTTGAAGGAGGATTTACTGCAGCCTGAAGTTTCTTGTTAAGTTCAATCACACCGGCTTCACCTTTTTTCATGGGAGAAAGAACCTGTATGTCCTTCAGTGGATTGAAGCCATACTTCAATGGAAGGCGGTTTTCATAGAGATCCACTACCAGGTCTGTAAGGTCGTCGCTGCGTCCTTCCCGCATGAAGAAAAAGTCGCAGTCCTTCTTGTTGTACAAAGGCATTGCCCCCTTGTTTATGAGATGGGCATTTTGTACAATCATGCTGCCTGCAGATTGTCTGAAGATTGTGTCCAGGCGTATGGTCTTAATGGTGCTTGAATTTATAATGTCTGAAAGCACGTTTCCTGCTCCAACCGATGGAAGCTGATCCACGTCTCCAACCAGTATGAGCCTTGTTCCTCGTTTTATGGCCCTCAAGAGGTTGTTCATGAGGAGTATGTCAACCATTGATACCTCATCTACAATCACTGCATCACATTCAAGAGGTGACTCTTCATTTTTGTTGAAACTAAGATTGCTGTCATCTTCGCCGTAGGCATACTCAAGCATGCGGTGAATTGTACGGGCTTCTCTTCCGGAGGATTCTGTAATCCTTTTGGCTGCCCTGCCTGTGGGGGCACAAAGGAATACTTTTTTTCCCATTTTTTCGAAAATTCTGAGTATTGAAAGTATTATTGTTGTCTTACCGGTTCCCGGACCTCCTGTAATTACAGTTACTCCGTTTAAAATTGACTGCAGGACTGCTTCCTTTTGCATGTCCGTGAGAACAATTGAAGATTCTTCCTGAGCTGCATCAAGAAAAGGCAGTATGTCTTCTTCAGACATGCCAAAATCCGTCCGTGCAAGGTTTATGAGGTCTCTGCACACATTTACCTCTGCAGTGTGGTAAGGAACATAATAAACAACCTGTTCGTCGTAAATTTTTTCAATGTGTATGCCGCCGTTAAAAGCCATGTTCCTTATTTCATCCTCGATGCCGTCTCCATTGGTTTCAAGAAGCGCTAATGTGCTGTTTAAAAGAATGTCGTATGGAACATATGTATTTCCTCTTGAAGCGAAATCCTTCAGTACATATTTGACCCCTGAGGATATTCTGTAGGGAGATGTTTTTTCAACTCCCAATGATGCTGCAATTTTGTCTGCAAGCTTAAAGCCGATGCCATAAATGTCCTCTGTTAATCTGTATGGATTTTCAGCAATTTTGTTTATTGTGTTTTTTCCGTATTCCTTGTAAATTTTGACGCTGTAGCTTGTGCTGATGTCATGGCTCTGCAGGAATATCATGATTTCCTTTATGTCTGATTGTTCTGCAAAGCTTTTTGCTATCATCTCGGCTTTTTTTTCGCCAATCCCTTCAACTTCTGTGAGCCTTTCGGGATTTTTCTGTATTATGCTGAATGTGTCTTCCTTGAAGACTTCAACAATTTTTTTTGCTGTATATTTTCCTATTCCTTTAATGAGTCCGGAAGACAGGTAATTTTCTATTTGACCAAGACTTGATGGAAGGAGCGTGTTGTACATGTCCACCTGAAACTGCTCGCCGTACTTGGGATGCTTCACTTTTTTACCGTAAACCTCAATGGTTTCACTTGTGACATCGGCAGT
>NZ_JAJUJR010000455.1 GCF_029265225.1 Sedimentibacter sp. | reverse complement strand
TAAAAACTACGGTTCTGAAGAAAACAGGAAGAAAATAGTAGAGCAGGCACTTCTGGATGTCGGCCTTCTTCCTGAATTTGCAAGCCGTTTTCCCCATGAATTTTCCGGCGGCCAAAGGCAGCGTATAGGAATAGCACGAGCTTTGGTAATGGAGCCTGAGCTTATAATTGCAGATGAACCCATATCTGCCCTTGACGTGTCAATAAGGGCCCAGGTTATAAACCTTTTGTCGGAGCTTCAAAAACAAAAGGGACTCACATATTTATTCATTGCCCATGATTTGTCTGTTGTGCGTTTCATTTCTGACAGGATTGCTGTTATTCACAAGGGAAAAATTGTAGAACTTGCCGAAACGGAAATGCTCTTTGACCGTCCGCTGCACCCCTATACACGTTCTCTTTTGTCTGCAATACCAACACCTAATCCAAGGGTTGAAAGGAACAAAAAGATAGAATCGTATGATCCTGGAAGTTTCCATTATGATTATGACAAAAATCCTCCTTCCTGGATTGAAATAGAACCCGGACATTTTGTTCTGGGAAATGAAAGAGAAATTGAAGAATATAAAAAGGCATAACGCACATCAGCCGTAATTTATTACGTCTGAATTTTTAAAAATTTAATTAAAATGTTTTAATATTGTTGAAGTTTTGAATAATTATGTTATAATACTCTATAATATACTTTCGTATTCGTTGACGGTTTAATTAGTACTAATTGGGAGGTCCTATGATTAATCTGGATATGCAACATGAAATAAGTAAATTCGATAAGGATTATGTCAGACAGGGGTGGGTAGAAAGTATTGAATTGGGAGTAAGAAGAGAACAGCCTCCTAAAAGTAAAATACTTGACAAGGAAGGCGTCAAAAAATTACTTAAGGAAAAGAAAACTTTAATTGACGTTGCCAAGCCTTTAATGCGTGAATTGTATGCAATCGTTAACAACTCCGGATTCTCGGTTACTCTGACTGATGAAAACGCTTGTTTGCTGGACTTTGTGGGGGACAAAGACATAATTGAAAATTCGGTAAACAAGGAAAACTTTGTGCTGGGATCGTACTGGACACCTGACTGCCTTGGAAACACTGCTATTTATACGTCCATAAAATACTTGAAACCCATACAGCTGGTGGGTGATGAACATTACCTGTACAATTACGGAGACTGGACATGTTCGTCGTCACCTATAATTGTCAACGGAAAGCTGGTAGGTGCCATAAGCATGAAGGGTTATTCCAGGTATACTCATCTGCATACGCTGGGCATGGTGGTTGCAGCCACAAAATCAATAGAAGGTCAGCTTGTCATTATTGAAAAAAACATAAAAATCAACAATAACCTTAGATATCAACAGGCTGTTTCAGAGTTTATCGATTCAGGTTTTATAGCAATTGACAATGAAGGGGTTGTTACATTTTTAAACAATGCGGGAGCGCAGATTCTGAACCTGAATGCAGAAGATACCATAGGAATGCCGGTAGCTTCCTTGTTTGGAAAGGAAAGTGACATTTTAACAGTATTGAGCACAAGAAAAGGATATGAAAACAAGGAATTCAAGAAATATGACAAGAAAAGTAAAATAACCCTCCACCTTGTAAAGACTGCCAACTCCATGATATCGGCAATGATTCGAATGATTTCGTCAGTCATGATGAATACTTACGCGCTAAGAGT
>NZ_JAJUJR010000298.1 GCF_029265225.1 Sedimentibacter sp. | reverse complement strand
GCTGAAGTTCTTCCGTATTTTATTTTGACAATAGGAATAATGCGTTTATTGAATATTATAGTATTTAGCGACAGCAACCAGGTTGTTGCAGTTCTTGGATTTTTTACGTGCTACATCATGTATTCGGCTCTTTCCGACTCAGGAATTTACAGCCTGCTTACAGGAAAGACTGCTTTTAATGAAATAATGAAATCTTCCATAGAAAATGGGATAAACAACCAAGGTGGCGGACTGGTTGGAAACCTGCTCACGTTTATTTTCGTAAAGCTGGTTGACAAAACAGGAACCTATATAATTCTTGGGGCACTTTTATTCTCATTCTTCATACTTCTTACCAACCAGAGCTTAATTGGAATTTTCAAGCTTATAGTGGGATACATACAGAAGTTTGTAAGAGTCTTATACAATTTCCTGTTCACTGAAACAGACGAAAAGTCACAGATAAAAGCTCAAAAACAGGAAGCCAAGACAAAAAAACTTGAAGAGCAGGAAAATATAAAAATTTATGATTATTTAAACCCGTCTTCTGAAAGCAAGAAAGCAGAAATAACCCAGCTTAAGCTTGACGATTACAAAAAAGATGAAACAAAGACAATACAGGAAGTTCCGAAAGTAATAAAGACGGAAACAAAAGAACCGGTAATTCATGACATGCATGACAACATATCAGCAGTTGAAGATAAAAGTCAGGAAAAAACCGAAGATAAAAAGACTAAGGAAAAATTTGAATCAAAAGAAATTACTGATGACATCATAAACATTGCAGGAGTTAAGGCAGACAAATACAAGCTTCCGTCTACAACTTTTTTAGATCCAATTCCTCAGCATGCAAAAGGGGACAAGGAAGACCTGAAGAAAGACGGAGAAAAGCTTATTGAAACTTTAAACAATTTCAACATTCCGTGCAACATAACGCAAATAAACAAGGGACCTACAATAACAAGATATGAAATACAGCCTGCACCGGGAATCAAGGTAAGCCGTATAACAGGTCTTTCAAACGACATAGCTCTTGCTCTTGCAACTTCGGAAATACGTATGGAAGCTCCCATACCGGGCAAGGCTGCCATAGGAATTGAAGTTCCAAACAAGAACAAGACAAGTGTTTATTTAAGAAGCCTTATAGAATCAAAGGAATACAAAGCAGTTTCATCTAACATTCCTTTTGCTCTTGGAAAAGACATTGCCGGTAAAAATATAATTGCAAGCATTGACAAGATGCCTCACCTTTTAATAGCAGGAGCCACTGGCTCAGGCAAGAGCGTGTGCATCAACTCTCTCATAATGAGCATATTGTTCAAGGCAAAGCCTGATGAAGTAAAACTCATACTTGTGGACCCAAAGGTAGTTGAGCTGAGCGTCTATAACGGACTGCCACACCTTTTGATACCTGTTGTTACAGACCCACGAAAGGCTGCCAACGCACTTAACTGGGCAGTTTCAGAAATGACTAACCGCTACAAGGTTTTTGCAACAAACAGCGTAAGAGACATTCACACTTACAACGAAAAAATGATGAGAGAAAACGGCGAAAAAATGCCTCAGATTGTAATAGTAATCGACGAGCTTGCAGACTTGATGATGGTTGCTTCCACAGAAGTTGAGGAATACATCACAAGAATTGCTCAGCTTGCAAGAGCATGCGGCATCCATCTTGTAATTGCAACCCAAAGACCTTCTGTTGACGTAATAACAGGTGTAATAAAGGCCAACATACCATCAAGAATTGCATTTGCTGTTTCATCACACATAGATTCAAGAACAATTCTTGATACGGGAGGAGCAGAAAAACTTCTTGGCAAGGGAGATATGCTTTACCACCCAATGGGTCTTCCTAAGCCTGTTCGTATTCAGGGAACATTCATTTCAGATGATGAAATAAAAAGAGTTGTGGAAAGCATAAAGGAACAGCAGATAGAAATTAAAACAGGCAAACAAAGTGAAATTATTGAAGAAATAGAAAAAGCACAGGTACAGGATGAAGATGTGGATGAATTCCTTGAACAGGCAATTGAAATGGTTGTTCAGGACGGCCAGGCTTCAGCCTCATACATTCAGAGAAAGTTCAAGGTTGGTTACTCAAGGGCTGCAAGAATCATTGACCAGCTTGAAGAAAGAGGCATTGTGGGCGGGCACGAAGGAAGCAAGCCCAGGAAGGTACTTATAACAAAAGAAGAATTAGACGAAATGAGAGGAAATTAATGAAGAAAATTTACATGCATTCCCTGGGATGCTCAAAGAATCTTGTGGATTCAGAAAACATGCTGGGTATATTAACAAAAAAAGGATACAAAGTTACAGACTATGCTGATAAGGCAGATTACATCATAATCAACACATGCTCGTTCATAAACGATGCTCAGCAGGAGTCTGTAAATGCAATCATATCTGCAGCAGACATCAAAAACAATGTGAACAAGAAGGCAAAAATAGTTGTTACAGGCTGTCTTTCCCAAAGATTCGGTGATGAGCTGGCCAAGGAAATTCCTGAAGTAGATGTGATAATAGGAACAAGCGGATTTGAAAAAATCGACGAATACATCCATGAATACGAAAAGAAAAAAGAACTGGTTGTTGACACAAAAATACAGCTTGACATCGACATGGATCTTCCCAGAAACCCTTTGACTTCAAAGTGGTACGCATATCTTAAAATTGCCGAAGGATGCTCCAACAACTGCACGTACTGCGTTATTCCGCAGCTTAGAGGCCCTTACAAAAGCCGTAAAATAGAAAGCATAGTTGAAGAAGCAAAATCACTTGCAAAAAACGGAGCAAAGGAAATAATTATTATCGCTCAGGATACAAGCAAGTACGGACTTGACATTTACAATGAAAGAAAGCTTCATGAAGTCATCAGAAGAGTATCAGAAATAGAAGAAGTTCAGTGGATAAGAGTTCATTACCTCTATCCTGAAGACATTTACGACGAGCTGATTGATGAATTTAAAAACAATCCAAAGCTTCTTAAATATTTTGACATACCAATGCAGCACATAAACGACAGAATTTTAAAAAGAATGAACAGAAATACAAGCAGTAAAGAAATTAAGAGTTTGATTGAAAAAATAAGAAAAGAAGTTGAAGGCGCTGTAATCAGAACTTCACTTATAACAGGTTTCCCTGGTGAAACTGAACAGGAACATGAAGAACTAAAACAGTTTTTACAGGAGTACAAGCTTGACAGGGTAGGTATATTCAAGTATTCAAGAGAAGAAAACACTCCTGCGTACAAACTTCCGGATCAGATTGATGAAGAAGTAATGGAAATGAGACACAATGAACTCATGGAGCTTCAGCTTGGAATATCCTACGAAAACAGCCTTTCAAAAATCGGCAGAACATACGATGTTCTCATTGAAGAAAAAGATGTTGAGAACATATATGTGGGAAGAACATACATGGATTCCATAGAAATTGACGGCTGTGTATATGTTACATCTGATG
>NZ_JAJUJR010000274.1 GCF_029265225.1 Sedimentibacter sp. | reverse complement strand
GGACAGTGCGCTATCATCACTTCACGGTCTTTGAGCATTATAAGCTCGTCATCCGAGCAGTGGACGCAATGAGCCATAACTGTCTGCCCCTTTGGCATGAGCCCGTAGTCATAATAAACACTGGCAAAGTCCCTGCACTCAGGGTGAAGTTCCTTAACCCATTTAATTTCATCCTTGTTCTCATCAAGATGCGACTGAACAGGAAGATTGTACTTGTCAACTATTTCTGAAAGTTTTTTCATGAGTTCGGCAGTTGTGCACGGAACATATCTGGGTGTAACAATATAATCCACATTGTCGTTTTCTTTTGTACTATTCATCCATTCAATAAGTTCAATTGTTTCCTCAGCTGAAGTCTCAGTATCTTCCATGAGACCTTCTATTGAATTTCTATCCATGTTTACTTTTCCGACGTATGCTCCCATGCCGGATTTCCTCAGAAGCTCAATCAATACCTTGGTGCCTTCCAGGTGGCTTGTTGCAAACATGCTTGCCCTTGTGGTTCCGTTCTTTTTCATTTCTTCGATTGTCGTTCTGTATGATGCTCTCGCAAATTCAACATCTCTGTATCTTTCTTCAACCGAAAATGTGTATTTATTGAGCCATGGCAAAAGTTCCAGGCTGAAGCCCATGCCTGCATTAACCCACTGTGGTGCATGAACATGAACATCATTGAACCCTGGGATAATCATACCCTTTGTATCTACTTCCAACAACATATTAATATATTTTTCAGGAAGTTCAGAATAAACTCCTTCAATTATTCCGTCTTCAACTGCTATATATCCATCCTTAACAACCGTGAACTTATCGGTTGTTTCGGTGTAAAGAATGTTTCCTTTATAAATCTTAACCATCAAAATCCTCTTTCTTAATATCTATTCGTAAAAAACACAACTCACAATATTATCACAATCATTTTAAAAACACAACACATATTTCCAAAATAAAAACGCAGGTGGGACCTGCGTAAACTCTTGTGAGCTTTTTATAAACCGTTTCGTTTTTTAGAATCTGCGTAATAAACATTTAATTTCTTTAAATTATTTATCCACAGATAAATTACAAAGGGAATGAACAATATCATAAGTATCTCTATCTGCGACATGAGTATGAAGTCAAAAATCCCATGCAGAACTGCAGGAACGGTCAGCGATTTTTTAAAATAAAACTGGCTTTCCTCCGTTGTCAAGGCAAATTTAGCCATTGACAGATAATACCCCATAGTAACCGCAAAAAGCATGTGTGCCGGAACCGACAAGATTGCCCTGTACAGTCCAATGGATTCCACATCTGAAAATCTGAACACAACATACATTACATTTTCTATGGTTGCAAAGCCAAGGGCTGATATTACGCAGTAAACTATTCCGTCAAGCTTCTCGTCAAACACCGGGTTGAAATACACAGTTTTCAAAACAACCTGTCTTTTCATATATTCCTCGGTTAGCCCAGCAACTATGAAAGCCGTGTACCCTATACCGATTATTCCCGGAAACACGTTGAAAAAAGTCAGAATGTTTTCCACAAAAATTGTAGGAATTACGGAAATTATCCCCATAATAAAAACTTTCAGAAGAATTCTTATGGGCTCTCTGTCATGTCTGTCGAAAAAATAGAAGAACAAACCAAGCGCTATGCCTGGAGTTATTGCCGTCATAAATAAATTCAAGTTCATAGCCTCTCCAATAATAATTTTTTACATAAGACTTATTCTTTTATATTATTACTTTATTATTCAATTGGCAAACTATTTTTTAAAAAGAAATAATTATTACAGGCAGCTTAAGCTGCTTGCTCCTGCGTTTTTTTCTGTCCGTTAAGATAAAGTCCCGATATTGTTGAAATAGGACAAATTGTGCACCAGGTTCTCGGCTTGTAAACAAGTGCCAGCACCAGACCTATTACGGTTGTTGTCATCATCATTGAATATAAGCGGTATGCCATGTGCGTGATCCAGGGCAAAACATTGTTCAGCTCTATCAACTGAGGCAATTTGAACGGAATGGGGAACATTATGAAAAATCTCAGCTGTTCCAGCGGATTCATGGCTCCTGATGCAACCCTTATGGTGGACATTGTGATGAAAAACAAACTGATTCCGAAATATATAAGCATAATATATTTCATGTCTCCTTTTATGAAATAAACAGGAGTTTTCAAGGAAAATTTGCTTGTAAGTTTTCCTGCTTTTGTATATAGATTTGCTCTTGGGCAATATCCCTGGCAATATGTCTTCCTGTTTGTTCTTACAAGCAATACCATGGGAAGAATCATGCAGATCAGCCCCAGAAGCGAAAAGTGTATGTTCACAAAACCAAGAGTGAAATATACAAGGTTGATAATGAACAGATATTTGTTGTTCTTTAAATTCTTAAAAAAATTAGTCATTTATACCTCCATGCAATTTTGACAAAAAAATAATACAACTAATAATTTTGGCGATATTCGTGAAAATTAATTAATTGCATATATTTTTTAACCTTTATATGACTTAACTAATATGTTGTCATAGTATACATTCAGGTATGCTTTTGTTCCGTGACTAAATCACCGAACATCTATTCAACAATGCTTTGAACCTTTACCATGACAGAATCAAATTCTTCAGTTCCTGCAATTTCAGCAATATTCTTTGGTTTTGCCGGCGAAGCAGTATATTCTGATATATTAAGGCTTAAATATTTTACATCCAGCCAGTTTCCGAATTTGTACCCTACATTTTTCAATGTTCCCACTGTTTCAAATCCAAGCTTTCTGTGCAGTTTTTCACTTTTTATGTTTGGCATTGTAACAACGCCGTAAATATTTCGGTATCCTAATAGCTCTGACAATTCAATAAGTGCAACATAAAGTGCCTTTCCTATACTCTTGCCCTGGTGAGCCGGGTCTATGTAAATTGAAGACTCAACAGACCAGTCATATGCTTCCCTTTCCCTGAATCGTGAA
Organism: Sedimentibacter sp.; assembly: GCF_029265225.1. Taxonomy (GTDB): domain Bacteria; phylum Bacillota; class Clostridia; order Tissierellales; family Sedimentibacteraceae; genus Sedimentibacter. Next base: position 805 of record NZ_JAJUJR010000274.1, on the reverse strand, counting down.
ATGTAGGCATATCCCACTACCCTTCCTTCTTCCTCATAAACAAGCAGCGGAAATGTTTTTTGAATTTTTGTCATTCTCTCATTAAATTCTTCCTCTGACGGCACTTTATACTCAAAGGTGATCATTGTATCCCTGATAAACGGTTCATAGATTTTTAATATCGAAGGATAATCACCTTCATGCGCAAGCCTTATCTTACAGTTGTTCATTTGTCCCTCCCTATATATAACAATTTTATATATAATACTGCACTTAACTGAAATTTTCAACACCAATATAAGACTTAATAATTCAGTTTGTGGAAAAAGAATTAACCAAAAAATTTCAAAACATGAAAACAGAAATCCTAACAAACTACAGATAATATAATGTAGTAGCTGATTTTACATTTGAATTTATCAATCAATAAGTATATGATATAAATAATAATGTTGTTATTAATATGACAGAAGTTGGTGTCCCTCAAACAATGGCGCTTACTTGAATTACATGGGATAATTTACGTGGAAGTTACTAAAAATAAATAGTTAATAATATTGTATGAATTACGCACCTTCGATAATTTTAAGAGAAAAATTTAACAAGATATTTCAATGTAGCTTAAAAAAATTGATAATTTAGAATAAGGTCTGACAATTAAAATTAAACATAGTTTGAGGTGAAAAAATTTGACGTAGTAAAGAAAGACTTCCCCCACATTTCCCTTGTAAATTATATGTCCTTCTTAATTACAAATTAATGTTACATATAGAGTTTAAAAATTGTCTATATATTGAATGGCTAAATTGAACATAATTTATTAAAT
>NZ_JAJUJR010000319.1 GCF_029265225.1 Sedimentibacter sp. | reverse complement strand
GTCTGCCCTGCCAATTTTCCAATCCTGTCAACGTTGACGCCCATTATAAAACAACAGGACAGGAAATTCTTTCTCAGCTTGCTGAATTTGGTAAGAAGCCTGATGGCATTGCAGCAGGAGTTGGAACCGGCGGCACCATAATGGGTATAAAAAAAGCACTTCAGGAAATTTATCCCCGCTGCAAGGCTTTTCCGGTAGAACCGGAGAGTTCACCGCTGATGACTACAGGCGGCAAATCCTTCGGACCTCACAGAATCGCTGGCATAGGTGACGACTTCATTCCGGAAATTGTAAAACTTGATGAACTTGATGACATTATTACAGTCGATGACGGTGATGCAATCAACATGGCAAGAAAGCTGGCTTCAAAGCTTGGTTTCGGTGTAGGTATATCATCCGGTGCAAACTTTCTTGGTGCACTGAAAGCCCAGGACATTCTTGGCAGTGATTCAGTTGTTGTAACCGTGTTTGCCGATGACAACAAGAAATACCTGTCAACTGAATTAGTGGAAAGCCAGGAGGAAAAGCCATCACACTTGACTCCTCATATAGAACTGATTGGCTTCAGGGCCATCAAGTGACATCATCCTTCAAATTTACAAAATAAAACCATCCATGCCCGGAGAACCTGCCTTCATCAAGAGTCTTGAAGTTGTCAGGTTCTTTTGACAATCTTTCTGCGTGACTCTTTGCTTCCACAAAATACATGTCATATTCTTCAGGACTCGGAGTTTTTTCCGAAGAATCCTTTTTATTTAAAGATTTGATATATTTAATGCTTTCTTCTATTCCGAAGCTATTTACCATGTCATATGAATCATGAAAGTTTTTATGGCTCCATTTCCCTGATTTTAAATCCATCACATATTCATTTAAAAACAAATATCCGTACTGTGCCGTAAACTCAACAGCCCTGAGTATGAACTCAACCTCATGTTCTGTCATTAAATAGTGTATGTTGAACCTTAGCCAGCCAGGTTTTATTGATGTAAATCCATCTTTAATAAACTGCCTGTAATCCTTTGATTTTTCTTCGCTTATTTTCATGAGCCTGTGACCGTAAGGGGCTGTGCATGCACATCCCGCTCTCATTTGGATTCCAAACAGATCATTTATCAGTTTAGCAGCAAACCTTGGATGAAGAAGTTTGTCTCTGTGTTTTATCTTTATTGAAAATATGGGCATTCTGTTCTCATCAGCAGGGCCCAGTATCTCAATATCATGATTTGACTTTAATCTGTCCAGAACCTTTTTTGTGTAATACTTCTCTTTGTTTTCTATTTTTTCTGTTCCTGTGAAATCCTTGAGCTCAATTGCAAGTGCGGCCTTGAACAATTGTATTATTCCGGGAGTCCCGGCCATTTCTCTTATTTCAGGATTGCTGATGTAATCGTGGGCATATGCGCTCACATAAGAAACTGTTCCGCCACCTGAGACTGTGGGAGGAAGACTGTTGTCGTAAAGTCTTTCGTTTAATATAAGCAAGCCTGAAGAGCCTGTGCCGCCCACCCACTTATGTGGAGCCACGTATACAGCATCGAAGAACTCCATGCAGCCTTTATTCATGTTTATTTCAACATACGGCGAACATGCTGCATAGTCAAAACACACGTAGCCGTTGTTTTCGTGCATTATTTTTGCAATCTCATAAACAGGAGTAATAACACCGGTTACATTTGATGCAGCTGAAAAAGAACCTATCTTAAATCTGTCCTTATATTTTTTATCTGAAACCTTCCTCCTGAGATCGTCCAGGTCAAACTTACCATCCTGATTCAGATTAATCTCAACTGTTTCTGCCAACCCTTCCTTCCACATAAGAATGTTTGAATGATGTTCGTACGGGCCGATGAAAACCACAGGTATTTGTTTTATGCAGTCTTCTGATTCATTCACAATATCATGAAGCCCCTTGCCGTTTTTAAGATATCCTCCTATTATTTTGTCAACCCTTTCCCTGGTTGCAGGGGGGATGTAGATGCCCACAATTTTAGCGAAGGTTTCAACGGCTCCTGTAGCACCGTTGCCCGATGGTATTGCAACACAGTTTTTTTCGGCATTAAAATGCTTTTTTATAATAGCAAGCGACTTATGAAGTATTTTAGTCATAACCTCTCCGGTCATGTCATCTTCAGTGTGGGTGTTTGCATAGCATTTTTGAATATCTGCCAAATATTCTTCCATAAACTTAAGTCCACGGGCAGAAGCCGTAAAATCTGCATAAGTTATTATCCTTTGTCCATATGGCGTCTTGAATTTATGTCCATAACCAATAAGTTCGTCTCTTAATGTTTCAAATGATATGCTCATAATGTCTCCTTCAATTTCTTTTTTTTATAATTAGCTTTAGAGATAATTATATTCATAACCAGAAAATAATTTGGTATTAAATAAAACGGCACTACATAAATCATGATGGCAAACAACAACCCTGATTTTATTTTTTCCAGCTATTGCTTTTATTTTATACTGATTTTATAATGATTGTTAAAGGAGTGATGTTAAAATGGCAAAAAGAGCTTTTTATTGTCCGCATTGCAAGGCAAATTTCAATGTGGAGAGTTATTACAACAAACTTGGCAGTCCTCTCAGAAAATGTCCAGCCTGTTCAAATACGTATTATGATACTTCAGTCAGAGAGCCTGCACTGATGTCACCTTCAGACTTTTATCCTAAAACAATAGGTGCAATTGCCTGGTGCATTTTTATTAGTTTTGTAATAGGTTCAGCCGGAGCTTTGATTGTTTTTGGGTCTATAAGCTTAAATATATTTTTACAGGCTGGTTCATTAGTATTTCTTATTTATCTGTTTATACTGAGGCCATGGGACTATAGCGATGAAATAAATGCTTCACTGGAAAGGTTGAAGGATGAAAACTATTTAAAAGCTTTAAAAAAATACGGCAAATTTGACATCGCATCCGATTCAGCATATATAAAAATCAAAAACAGCGATAAAAAGTATGTTTAGCATGCCTTAAAAAATGCCACAGCAACGACTACCTTGTCGTATGCTGTGACAGTTATTTGTACGGATGTTATTGAGTAAACTTTAAATTAATGCCTGGTTCTAATAATACCAGGCTGTTACAACTTACCTTCTTTCATGAATTTTGAGTTTGTTCCGTCTATTTCAAAAAATTCCTTGGC
>NZ_JAJUJR010000421.1 GCF_029265225.1 Sedimentibacter sp. | reverse complement strand
AGTTCTGCCCCAACTGCGGAGCACCTCTGAAATAACTATACTTTTATTCACTGTCATTCTGAGAGCTTGCTCGAAGAATCTCATGTTTTCTACAAAGATGAGATCCTTCACTATCGTTCAGGATGACAGCGTCAAGGTTTGTTAATAGTCTAATACACCGAAAGGTGTATTTTTTTTTGAGAATTTTTAAACTTCATACAACAATCATATTGTCATCAACTTTTCAACACATAAGAATAATATTATATAGAAAAGTTAACAATACAAATGCGCAAGAGTTAACATTAAAATAAATTTTCATATTACAATCTACTGATTTTTAAATATATGACACTCCTCCCCCAAGGACAATATCCCGTGGTTTCACGGGATATTTGTTTTTTACAAAAATTATATGTAAGCATATTTTAAAAAATTAAGCTAGAATTAAGGACATAGGAATATACTACAAACAGTGAACACCGATATAAAAAGATAAATGAAACCCTCTCCCCAAAACATCCCATGCAATGCACGGGATGTTTTTTTGTCTAAAACAGGTATCGGTTATGAATTTCGTTGTCCAGGCTTATATCTTCAGGATCCAGGTCATTCATATCCAATGGATACTCAGACAGGCTCATGCTGTTTTTTAAATCAGTGCCTATTTCGCCGGACATCTCCATTTTGAAATCTGCCAAGGCTTGACGTGCTTCCGGTGCAATTGAATTTTTTTCTGTCATAATATTTCCTTTCTTTCATCAAGATATGATTATTTTTATCCTGTCAGTCAGGATTATGCATCGGCAAGCATATTGTAACAATACTGTGACAATTCAAGAAAATTTATAAACTTAATTATTTTTATTTCAATGACGCAGTAACAACCAGCTGCTGTCCAGGGTAAATTATATATGGCGGTGCCAGGTAGTTGTATCTGATTAAATTATCAACGAAAGTGCCATATCTTAATGCAATGTTGTACAAAGAATCTCCCGGTCTTACCGTGTATACAATTGCTTCCGGAGGAGCCAATGGAACTACAATCTGCTGTCCGGTACGAATCATGTTTATATTTGGAATATCATTGAATTTTAAAATATTTTCTATGGTTGTGTTGAATTTCTTTGCAATCATGAAGAGAGAGTCTCCCGGTAAAACATTATATGTCAAGGTGCCAAAATATGCTGGTAGCATAAAAACCACTCCTTTATTATTAATAATGTATTTTATGCTGATTGTACAGAAATGTTAATATGTAGCTGGTTAAGACATCCTTTTCAGCTAATAAATTTTAACAAAATGCCGATATATTCTTGTAAGAATAAACAATAAAATTAATAAACCAATAGGAGCCATTAATGATTTTAAGGAAGGAAGAAAAAAACAGCTACCTGCAGGCGATAATGTTTATTGCATCATGTGATGGAGTAATATCGGAGGAAGAAATAAAAGCATTGAAAGGGATAGCCCTCAGCATGGAAATCACCATGGATAAGGTAAACATACTTGCAGAAGAAGTTACACAAGGGAAAAAACTAAAGAATATCCTTTCAAGAATAAAAAACAGACAGACTAAGCTGCAGCTGATATACGAGCTTATAACCATATGCCATTTAGACGGCGAATACTCTGACATTGAAAAAAAATCAATGCAAAAGGTGACAAAACTCTTGAAGGTGGAGCCGGAAAAGCTTGCTGAAATAGAAGGCATAATCAATGAGAACATTGAAATTCAGAAAAAGATGGATCAGGTGCTGGAAGTCGTCAACATATGATAACCATAATCATGTCCTGCCACAAGGAAATATAAATGACAGTTGTTCATTAATATTGAAATATGTGGTATAATGACAGCAAAAAAGTAGTTTTAAAATTGACATTTGACCGGAGATGAAATTATATGGAATGCAGTTGCAGATTCAACGGATTATGTACATCAAAGATTGCGCTGTTCAGCATGCTTACCTTAGAAGAACAAAATGCAATCATATCTAAATCGCAGCATTT
>NZ_JAJUJR010000254.1 GCF_029265225.1 Sedimentibacter sp. | reverse complement strand
GCTCCAATAGAATACAGACGTTATTTATTGGGTAAGTCAGCATAAAATCAAGGCCAACCACCTCATATATGGTTGACCTTGATTAATACAAAAATTTTTTATTTCTTCCACTGTCTACTTGACAGGGGCATGTTCATCGTTCAGGATGACTTCGTCAGAGTTTGTCAATTGTCTGGGGTGATATTGTTATGGCTCCTTTAACATAAGGAGTTAAACTTGAGAAAATTGAGTAAAATCATAAGGTTAGTCAAGTCAATGAAACTTGGGATTATACTGCTTGTTGTGCTGGGGGTTACTTCTGTTGCAGGAACAATGATTCCTCAAAACGAAGACGTGCAGTTTTACGCCCAAAATTACGGCTCAAAATTCAATAACCTTGTACAGCTTCTTGAACTTGACAACGTGTATTATTCTTGGTGGTATGTCTTGATTGTAATACTGCTTGTTATCAATCTTACAACATGCATAATAACAAGATTTCCAAGTGTTGTGAGACACATGAAGGCACTTCCTGACGGAGAAAGAGTGTTGACAGATAAAAATCTTCATTTTGAAACAGAAGGTGATGCGGATATTGACATTATTTCTGCCCGGATCGGATTTGGAAAAATTAAAAAAATTGATGAAAATGTGTATGCAGCAAGGAAAAACAACATTGGATACATGGGCTCATGGATGCTTCATCTAGGAATATTGCTCATTATAATTTTTTTCGCCCTTGGGAACAGATATGCATATGAAACGAACCTTTACGGAGTTCCTGGAACAATTGGACAGCTGGTAAATACGGATTTGTCCATGAAGATAAATTCATTTGATGCAAGGTTCAGGGATGATTTTACAGCTGAACAGTATGTTACAAACATAGATATTTTAAATGAAAAAAATGAAGTGCTAAAAAGCGGAGAAGTGTCTGTAAATTCGCCTCTTCGGTACAATCATTACAGCTTTTATCAAAACAGTATGGGATATGCTGTAAATCTCAAGGTCTATGAAGGAGACGAAAATATTCATGATGATGTTTTCTACCAGTCGGAAGTTTATGTAAGCTACAGCAAAAAATTTGCTGTCCAGTTTGTAAACTTTTACCCTGACATGGAGATGACGGCAGAAGGACCAAAGACTATCACCCCGTACTTCAACAATCCATACGTGCTTTATGCCGTATTTTATGAAGGATACATGGCAGATATGAATATTGTTCCCTGCGGAAGCACAGTAAATTACCGTGAGTTCAGCTTCACAGTCGACAGTCCCCAGGAATTTACACTCATAAACATAAGGAGGGACTTGTTTACACCATTTGCATTTTTAGGGGCATTGATTTTAATGTCTGGAATAATGGTGACATTTTATTTTTCTCCCTCCACACTGTATGCAGTAAAAAATAACGATTCTGTTCTTTTTTACATCTGTTCCAAAAAGAACAACGATATGACTAGGATGAAACTTTTGCTTAAATATGATGAATTCAAAAGGGGTGAGCAGTCAGATGGACTTGAATAGATATTCTTCAACAGAAAATATGTTTTTCACAATAACCATAATAACGTATGTTGTGTCAATGCTTCTGTACTTCATATTTTTTGTTTCTAAAAAGGAATCACCGGGGCGATGGGCAAGTGTGTTTCTTCTCATTGGCTTTGCCCTTCACACAGCATCGCTGATTACAAGGGGAGTGGGAGCAGGAAGAGTTCCCCTTACAAATCAGTATGAGTTTGCTGTCAGTTTTGCATGGGGAATTTCACTTTGCTTCATAGTTGTTGAAAGAAGGTACAGCTTCAAGGCACTGGGGGCGTTTGTTCTGCCTGTTGTTTTCATTATAATGGGTTATGCAGCCATGCAGAGTAAGGATATAAGGCCGCTGATGCCGGCTCTTCAAAGCTCGTGGCTTACAATTCATGTTTCTACTGCAGTAATAAGCTACGGATCCTTCGGTGTTTCATTTGCTCTTTCATGCATGTACATGATGAAAAGTTATTTTCATGGGGATTTTTACGAAAAACAGATTCCTAATCTTGATAAACTTGATTTCCTTACATACAGTGTAATAACATTCGGATACTTATTTTTGACGCTTGTTATAATAACCGGAGCCATATGGGCTGAAAGGGCATGGAGCAGGTACTGGGCATGGGACCCCAAGGAAACATGGTCGCTGGTTACATGGATAATTTATTCAGCATATCTTCATGTGAGGCTCATGAGGGGCTGGAAGGGGAAAAATGCTGCGTTGTTTGCCATCGTTGGATTTATATGTGTAATATTCACATACATAGGAGTAAATACGCTTTTGCCGTCGGTCCACAGCTATGTGAGATAAAATAAATAGCACCCAATCTTAATATTTCTATTATATCAGGTGCTATTTATTTTATGTTTTCAGTTTCTTTTATGGTGGACTCACCGCTTTCCTGGTCTACTAACCCAACTTTTGCTTCAAGATCTTCACTGATTCAACAAATATTATTTTTCACTTGATAAATTGACTTTGACTTCTAATCTTACCATTCTAAACCTCTTTATAATACTTTTGAGATTTAACTTCTAAACACTCATCCAAGTGCTTTATTTTTTAGATTATCATATTCAATTGTAATTTTAAATCCTGCAATTTTATTTTGCCGGTTTAAAATTTAAAATCAATCTCTTCAAGTTTAAATATTTACTGTTTCAGTTTAATCAGAGAAACTAGTTGTATTGTATATATACCACAGATTTATTTCTTTAAACATATATTTAAAAATTTTTATATTCAGAATATTGGGTGACAAAAATAAACAACACCCGCAATTTTCATTGTCTATATGAAAACGGGTGCTGTTTATTCTTTTTCTTTTGTCATGTAATTTCCTTTCTTATGTCTATATACTAATCACTCAGCTGCTAAATCACTTGTTTAAAATCTTTTTCTTATGAATCGGAATTTTTAAAACAATGTTATCTTTTATTCAGCCGCTTTGTGGTACGATATATATACCCATCATTAATTTCTTTAAACAAATATTTTTATTATTTTTAAAATATATTTTATGGATTCATTACATATATTGACTTTAAACGAAAAGAGTACCATAATTGTATGGTCGGAATCATAAAAAGTACAAGGGGGGATGGAAATTTTGCAGCATTTTTCAGATTATTTTAATGATTACAGGGGTTTGCCAAGATCAATTTATTTCATATTTTTATCAAGAATCATAAATTCAGTGGGAGCATTTGTGGGGCCTCTTATAACATTGCTCTTAACAGATAAAATAGGACTTTCCACCGCTCAGGCAGGAGTATTTGTAACTGTGTCAACTGCCATGTTTGTTCCTGCTTCTATGCTGGGCGGATATTTATCGGATCGTTTCAACAGGAAAAACACATTGTGCCTGTTGACTCTTCTTCAAGCCTTAAGCTACATGACGTGCGGATTTCTTCAAATGTCAATGACAATTCCGTATCTGCTTCTGGCTGCCTCTTTTTTTTCAAGCGCAGCTCAGCCAGCAAGCAGTGCCATGGCAGCAGATTTGTCCGTTAAAAGCAACAGGCAGGGGGCTTTTTCACTTCTTTACCTGGGAACAAACATAGGCTTTGCCGTAGGACCTTTGATTGCAGGATTTCTGTACAAAAGTTATCTTCCGCTTTTGTTCATAGGAGATGCCGTGACAACAATAGTATCATTGATAGTAATATTTGTAAATGTTCCTGAAACAAAGCCGGTTTATGACCTGGAGGAGGAAGTTGACCTGGTAGATTATGAGAGGGCAGAGGAAGGTTCCTCCTTACAGGCGCTTTTAAGAAGGCCTCAAATATTGATTTTCGGAATAATTTCAATGTTCCTGTCTTTTTCAAATTCGCAGGTTCATTTCACTCTTCCTCTTTATGCCAACGCATTGTTTGGCTCCGATGACGGAGCAAGGGTTTTCGGCATGCTCATGAGTACAAACGGAATAGTTGTTGTATTGATGACAATTTTCATAATCGGCAACACCAAAAGGTTTGATACTACTACAAAT